>NZ_JBHUWD010000010.1:0-96170 GCF_042670205.1 Luteimicrobium sp. NPDC057192
GCGCCTCCACGTCGAGCGAGCGGGACTCCTTCCGACGCCGCGCGCCACGCGGGGCGTCGGGGACGGAGACGATGTACGGCCTCGGCGCGAAGCGGTCCGACGACAACCGGCCGCAGGGGCAGGTGCTGCTGCCGACGCCAACCCGAGCGCGGTCACCCTGCTGCCCACGCCGTCGGTCGCCGACGTCGAGGGAGGACGCAAGGCGCGCTCGGGCGCACGGTCTGACGAGTTGCTGCTCAACGGGATCGCCTCGGAGCAGCGGTTCGGTGACTACTCCGCCGCCGTCGAGCGCTGGGAAGCCATCCTCGGACGGCCCGCCCCCTCGCCTACGGAGCCCACCGGGAAGGGTGGAGCGGAGCGGCTGTCGCCCCGGTTCGTCGAGTGGATGATGGGCCTCCCCGACGGCTGGGTCACCGACACAGACACGACCCGCAACGAGCAGTTGAAGGCGCTCGGAAACGGGGTCGTGCCACAGCAGGCAGAGGCCGCGCTGCGCCACCTGCTCACGGTCCGCGCGGAGGCTCTGGCGGTGGCCGCATGACCGGGCCCCTTCGCCACTTGCGTGCCCTCGAGGTGCTCGCCGCGACGGGCGGCTGCTGGCACGACGCGTGCGCCCTGATGGCCAACCTGGAGCGGCACGCCCGCCGGTACCTCGAGCGGCACGACCGACACGACATCGCGGTCCGGTTCGACCGCAACACCACCACCCCCTGCGACTGCCCCAAGGAGCCAGCATGACCACGAACCTTCGACCACAGACCCTGACCCGCCCGAGCTCCGCGTCGACGTCGACGGGGTTGGAGCCTGGGGAGCGGTGGGATGAGCGGGCCGCCTGCAAGGACTGGCCGACGGAGATGTTCTTCCCGGAGGGCCGGGTCCCGACCAGCTGGTACGACCCGGCGCGGGCCCTGTGCGACGCGTGCCCGGTGTGGGAGACGTGCCTGAACGCAGCGATGCGGGAGGAGACGGGGAACTACCGGTTCGGGATGCGGGGCGGCCTCACTCCCAAGCAGCGGCAGGCACTCGTCACCGGCACCATCACGTTCGGCGACGACGCAAGCGAGGTCGCGGCGTGAACGCGGACAACCTCATCGCCGGTGGCGAGAAGGGCCGGCGGACCCAGACCGCCCGAGCGACCGAACGCAAGGAAGCGCGCCTCGAGGACCTGGAGTTCATGGCGGCGACGGGTGAGACGTGGGAGGGCGCGATCCGACGTCAGGGCGTGAGCGAGACCGCGTTGGAGCGGTTCCTCGCCCGGTGTGATCGCTGGGACGTCCGCGCCCGCCTGGTCGCGAACGGGGAGCGGTCGCACCTGCGGACCTACCGACTGGTGGTGGCGGCATGAGCGCCCTCACGTTCACGGTCCGCGGGATCCCAGCCCCGAAGGGATCGCTTCGCCACGTCGGGCACGGTCGGATGATCGAGCAGATCACGGCCACGAAGCCGTGGATGGACAAGGTCCGTGACGCCGCCCTGGACTCCGCGCAGCTCGCGGGGTGGGTCGCGCCGGCCGCGGTGTCGGTCGACGTCCTGATCGTCGTGCCTCGTCCGAAGACGGTGCGCCGGTCGTACCCGATCACCCGGTCGTCGGGGGACCTGGACAAGCACTGCCGGGCCGTCCTGGACGCCCTGTCGGAGGACCGGCGCCACGGCCGCGCGGGCGTGCTCCCGGACGACTCGACGGTGATCGACCTGTCTGCGTCGAAGAGGTACCCCAGCGTCGGCCTTTCGGTGGGTGCCGTCATCACCATCCGGGAGGCGTCATGACCCCGCAGCGCATCCAGCTCCGCCGCACGAAGGGCTGGCGCAAGCCTGAGGGCGCGATCGTCGTCGCCCGGCCGTCGCGGTGGGGCAACCGGTTCGTCGTCGGTTCCGAGTACGAGGACAACTCTGGACGGCGGTTCGTCCGCACAGCCGAGGATGCCGTGCGCGACTACCGCAGGTGGCTCACGCGCTCGGGCATGGTCGACGCGATCCTCGCCCGGAAGCACCTGCCCGAGCTGCGCGGCCACGACCTTGCCTGCTGGTGCAAGCCCGGCGACCCGTGCCACGCCGACGTCCTGCTCGAGCTCGCGAACGGAGATCTGACATGACGGGCCTGTCGGCGGCGGCGCACGCCACGATCGCCAGCGACCTCGCCGCCTGGGAGACCACCCAGAACGACCCCGACGAGGGCTGGGACGTCCCAGACCCTGACCCCATCGACCACATCACCGACGAGGAGGACGCCTGATGGCGTGGGGCAAGATCGACGACAAGCTCCACTCGCACGTGAAGTGGCGGCGCGCCTCGAAGGGCGCCCGGGCGCTGTGGGCGACGGCCCTGTCGTGGTGCTGTGAGCACCCGACGGACGGGTTCGTGCCGGCCGACATGCTCCGTGCCCTGGACGGGACGAAGGGCGAGGCCGAGAGGCTCGTCGAGGTCGGCCTGTGGGAGAAGGCGGACGGCGGGTATCGGTTCCACCAGTGGTCGGAGCGCAACCCGGACTCGGCGTCGACGAAGGCGAAGCAGGCCGCGGAGTCTGAGGCCGGGTCGTTCGGGAACCACCGCCGTTGGCACGTGAAGCGGCGCTTCGTGGTCCCGGACTGCGAGTGGTGCCAGAAGGGCGACACCCCATCGGGTACCCGATCGGGTCACCCGATCGCTACCCGAATCGGGGGCGAATCCCCCGTACCCGTACCCGTACCCAATAGGGATAGAGAGACGGTTACCTCACCTCCCAGAGGCGACCGCGACGCCGCCCCGCCGCAGCTCGAGACGTCGATCCCGAGGCACGTCCTCCCGGCCTCGTGGGCCCCGACGACCTCGCACAAGGCTTACGCGCTCGAGAACGGGATCGACCTCAAGCACGAGGACCGGCAGTTCCGGGCGCACTGCAAGTCGAAGCGGGTCACGTCCCTGGACTGGGACGCCGAGTTCGACAAGTGGCTCGGGAACGCCGTCACCCGGCGCCGACCATCCGGGCCAGCCGACCGACCACGACCAGGCAGCAGCGTCTGGGACAAGCCAGCACGAGGAGACGAACCCGCATGACCGAGTACCTCAAGCTCGCGGAGGCCCCGCAGCTCGTCATCCACTACCCGACCTGCTCCACGTGCGACGTCGATCTCGAGACTGACGGTGACGGCTGGACGTGCCCGACCTGCGGCACCTCGTGGGACATGCGTGCCGACGACGGCGACACAGGTGAGCTCTACGAGTCCTGGTCCGGGGAGAAGCTCGACGGGCCCGCCGTGACCGAGGAGGAGGCGTCCGAGATCTCGCACCAGCGGCAACGCGAGGAGCGTGAGAAGTTCCTCGTGAGCCTCGGGATCCGGAAGCCTCGATGACCGACCACGAGCTCACCCCCGACGAGACCGCCACCGCGGAGACCGCCATCGTCGGCATCGCCATGCACGACCCCACCGTCATCGACGACACCCACCTGTCGGAACCCGACTTCCGCGACGCCCGCCTCGGCCACCTCTGGGACCTCATGCGCCACCTCCGCAAGGACCAGTCCCCCACCGACCCCGCCACCCTCCGCGCCCACCTCGGCCGACTCCCCGTCCGCATCGACCCCACCTGGATCGCCGACCTCTACGGCTCCGCCCCCACCACCGCCCTCGCCGACCACTACACCCGCATCGTCACCGACAAAGCCACCCTCCGACGCATCGACGCCGTCGCCACCCGCCTCCACCAACTCGTCCAAGCCGACACCCCCGCCGGCGAGCTCGTCGAGATCGCCCGCGCCGAGATCGACGCCACGTCGGTGGCCACTGCTGACACCGGGTTCCTCGCCGACGACATCGATACCACCATCGACAACCTCGACACCACCTCCACCCTCACCCCCACACCCTGGGCCGACCTCAACCACCTCATCGGCGGCTGGCGACCAGGCGGCCTCTACATCGTCGGAGCCCGACCAGGCGTCGGAAAATCCCTCGTCGCCCTCGGCGCAGCCATCGGCCTCGCCGGCCACGGCCAAGTCGCGTTCAACTCCCTCGAGATGACCCGCCAAGAAGTCCACGAACGCCTCTTCGCCGCCGTCGCACGCGTCGACATGGGACACCTCACCCGCCGCGAACTCACACCCACCGACTGGGACGCCATCGCCCGCCACCGCCAAGACATCGCCGACCTACCCATCAGCATCGACGACCGGTCCGCCGTCACCACCACCGACATCCGCTCCCACGCCCGCACCCTCACCCGCCGCGGACCCCTCGCCGCCATCATCGTCGACTACCTCCAGCTCATGACCACCGGCCGCGGCGACAAACGCCCCCGCCACGAAGTCGTCGCCGAAATGTCCCGCGACCTCAAGATCCTCGCCAAGGACCTCAACGTCCCGATCATCGCCCTCTCCCAACTCAACCGAGCATCCGAGGCCAGGACGGACCGGCGCCCCACCATGGCCGACCTCCGCGAATCCGGCTCCCTGGAACAGGACAGCGACGTCGTCCTCCTCCTCCACGTCGAAGAGAACGACCCCACCGAAATGCAGGTCGCCGTCGCGAAGAACCGGCAAGGCGCCACCGGTGCCCTCCAGCTCACCCGCCGCGGCCACTACGCGCGCCTCGACAACGCCACCTGGACACCCCATGCCGCCGCCTGACCCCATGCAAACGCATCAACCCACGTCACCCCACGGAGAACGCATGACCACGATCACGACCGCCGCCGAACTGGACGCGCTTCCCGTGGGGAGCGTGGTGCTGGACCGCAACGGTGTCGCCTGGCAGGACAACGGGCGCGCATGGGCGTCCGTCCTGCACCCAACGACGGACTGGCTGCTCGCGTACCTGCCCGCCACCCTCCTCACCCCCGACGAGCCGGTGGCGACGCGAGAGTGCCCGACGTGCCACGGGGACGGTGCGACCTACGAGCAGGTTCGCGTGGGCCGAGCTGCGACCCCGTTCGCCTGCTCGACGTGCGGAGGAGACGGCGAGGTGGCGACGACGGGATGCCGTCACGAGAAGTGTGCGGACCTCGCCGTGGACAAGTTCAGCCCGTGCAAGGTGGCGACGACGGTCGACCGGGAAGCGGCCAACAACGAGGCGCACCGCCGCTTCCCCGAGGGCACCGTGACGGACGCTCTAGAGCGCGCCCGGTTCATGTCCGGTGCCGAGTGGGTGCTCGCGTTGCTGCCCGCGACGGTCAAGCCCGACCGAGAAGCCCTCGCCCGCATCATCTGGGAGCGGCGCGGTGGCTGGCGGGCCTCGTGGGACGACCCGACGCTCTTCACCGAGGAGGTCAAGGAGACCTGGCGCGAGGAGGCCGACGCCATCCTTGCCGCGTGGGAGGGGAAGTCGGAGGCGGAGGTGCGTGAGGAGGTCGCGCGGGAGATCGAGTCATCCGTGGAGAACGTGGACCCGCGCTCGTCGCAGAGCATGGACATGCTCCGTGCCGCCCGCATCGCACGCGAGGGAGGGAGGATCGATGGCTGAGCCGTACACGCCCACCGAGGACGAGGTGCGCGCGACGTACGCCTACGACGAGAGCGCCCCGTACTTCCTCAACGCTGCCCTCGCTGCCGAGTTCGACCGCTTCCTCGCCCAGGTGCGGGCGGAGGCTCGGCGTGAGGGCGCGGTGGAGGCGCTGCGTGAGGCGGCTGACGAGACGCTCCGCATTGACCCGCACTGGGACTCGGCGCTCTGGCTCGCAGACAAGGTGTGGACCGACGGCGTCGGCGACCTGCGCACAGGCCAGTACGTCCCAGTTCCCGACTGGCTCCGTGACCGCGCCGACCGGATCGAGGCCGAGGGATGAGCTCCGCGGTCCCCGGTCGGCTAGGTCATCCTCTCGGACTACAGCGCCCCGGCGTGTCGGCCGAGTAGATCCTCCTCCACAGGCCCCAACGAACATCGATGCAGGTCAGGTGACCGCGCTCGTCACACCCCGGATGTTGTCCACCTCGCCGTGCACCGTTCGTCCACCGAAATCCCCCGTTCACCCCCACGTTTTCCACAGCCCCATCAACAGGGACGTTTGGCAGGGGAATGACACGCGCGTAGGTTCACGGACACCACGAACACCCGTTCGAGGGACGGGCTCTCACCAGCCCGGACACGCCGACGGCCCGCGCCTCATCCATCCGCCAAGAGGGAAAGCGCGGGCCGTCCGGAACCCCCAGAAGGAGGAGTGCCCATGTTCGCACACCACCCTCAGCCCGAGAAGCCTCCGACCAAGACCGAGCGCGCCCGCCGCGCCAACGGGACCGTCGCCTCGCTCCTCGGGCACCGCACCACCGAGGACCCGAAGCACCTGAACCGGCTGATCCGTCGGGCCGCCAAGGGTGCGAGCCTCGAGGAGTTGCTCGAGCTGGACCGTAACCGGTCGGCCTGACCAACACCCCCGTCTACCGTCCACCCGATCGGTAGCCACGACACAGGTTCGCCTCTACGCTTGTTCGCCCAGCACACGGAGGCGGACCTGTGTCGGAACCCTGCACCACCTGCGGTATCACCCACCCCGGGTGCCGAGCCCACAACCGGGCTGGCAACCCCTGCGGCAACCAACCCGTCGCCGGCGCCAACGTGTGCCGCATGCACGGCGCGGCATCACCGAGAGCCCGCGACGCCGCCCAGCGTCGCCTCGCCGAGCAAGAAGCAGCCCGACAGGTCGCCACCCTCGGGCTACCCGTCGACATCACCCCCACCGACGCCCTCCTCCAAGAAGTCCAGTGGACCGCCGGACACGTCCAGTGGCTCCGCGGCAAGGTCGCCGAACTCGAGGAACAGGACCTCGTGTGGGGGCAGACCAAGGTCAAGGAAGGCGGGGACGACCGCGGCACCACCGAGGAAGCCAAGCCCTCGATCTGGTACGTCCTCTACGAGGCGGAGCGCAAGCACCTCGTGACCGTGTGCACAGCAGCGTTGAAGGCCGGCGTCGAAGAGCGCAGGGTCCGTCTCGCCGAGCAGCAAGGCGACCTTGTCGCCCTCGCCATCACCCGGATCCTTGCCGCCCTCGACCTCACCCCCGACCAGCAAGCCAGGGTCCCCGAGGTCGTTCCGCGGGAGCTCCGCGTCATCGCCGGCGGTGCCGCATGACCGCGCCGACCATCACCAACGCCCGCGGGTCCCGCCTCATCGTCGTGTCCGACGCCTTCCCGCACGGGATCCACTGGTGCGCCGCCACCCTCGGCACACCACCCCTCGACGCTGCCGTCCTCGACCGGCCGGCAGCGACAGACCGCGAACAGGAGTGGCTCGACAGCGCGGTCATGACCCGGATCCGTCCCGGCGGCAGGATCTTCATTCCCCACCGTGCAACCGAACACGGGCCGCTCGACCGCAACGACCTCCTGTTCCTGTGTCAGCTGATCGGACGAGCCAGCGGGGACGACATCCGCGTCGTGCACATGCACGTCGCGGAACCTCCCGCCGCTCCGCCCATCGAGCCTCGCGTGTCCGTGGCGTCCCTGCGCCCTGCTAACCCGCACGCCCCGACGGCCGCGGAGCTCGCCGCCGCACGACCCGCCGACTTCATCACCGGCCCCGTCACGTTCACCCCCCGGAGGGGACCAGTGAGGTTCGAACGCGACCCGATCGGCAACCTCATCCTCATCCAAGACGGCGACCACACCCTCATCGCCGACGACTGCGGCGACCCCGTCTGCTCATGCGGGTACCGGCCCCGCGCCACCACCCAGCTACAGGCGGCTGGGCTCATCCGACAGCACATCCAAGAGCAGCCGACAACGGAGGTCAGGGGACTGTGAAGCACCGGCACACCAACCAGCAGTGCGGCCTCGACGACTGCGCCCGCGACATCCCCGACACCGCCTACGTCTGCGTCGAATGCGCCGAACGACTCCACCGGCTCCTGCTCCTCCTCCCCGACCAAGAGCGGCAGCGGGCCCGCGTCCTCACCTACCCGCACCTTCCCTTCGACGCGGATACCAACCCGTACCGGGAGACCGGCGACGTCCCCGTCCGTCACGGCCTCGCGGCCGACCTCGACGACGCCATCACCCGCCCCACCGTCGTCCACCCCGACCAGACCGACGCCACCTACGCCCAGACCGCCGCCACCACACCCCTCCCGTACGGGTACACGCCCTCCGAAGCGAAGTGGGTGCTCCTCGACACCCTCCGCAGGTGGGGCGACGACATCGCCCACCGGCGCGGCCTGTTCCGCCCCTTCGACACCCTCCAGGCTCTCGGGCCGTGGCTCGCCGCGCAGGTCGGGTGGCTCCGGCAGCAGCCCGACGGGCCCGCAGCCATCGACGAGATGACCGCCGGACTCCGCAACGCACTCCGCGTCATCGACCGGCCCGCAGACCGCAAGTACGCCGGCCCCTGCACCGCCACCATCACCGACCCCGACGGACTCGCGCGGGACTGCGACGGGGAGCTCTACGCCCGCCCAGGCGCCCACGCCATCCCCTGCCCCAGCTGTGGCGCCGAGTACGACGTAGCCGACCGGCGCGCCTGGCTCCTCGCACAGATCGACGACATGGCGTTCCCCGTGTCGGACCTCGCACGCGTCCTCAACGGGCTCGGTGTCCCAGTCACCTCGTCCCAGATCTACGGGCTCGTGCACCGCAAGACGCTGGTCCCCACGACGGAACGGGACGGCCGCAAGCTCTTCACCCCGCGTCACGTCATCGAACAGCTCCGACGCGTCAACGCCGCTCGTCGTTCCGTGAAGGTCCCCGCATGAGCCGGAACAGGTGCGCATGGTTCGGCTGCCAGCGCACACCTGACCCGCGGCTGGACATCCCGATGTGCATGGCGCACGCCGTCATCGCCGCCCAGTCCTTGAGCCGCTACGAGACCGCCCAGGACGATCGCACCCAGGCACGCGTGACCGCTGACGCCGAGGCTCTGGCGACCGCCACGGCGAAGGTGGAAGCCGGGGTGCGCCTCGACCCGGACGAGAGTGTCCCAGGCTGGGTGTACTACCTGCGGATCGACGACACCGTGAAGATCGGCTACGCCCGCGACGTCCGCCGGCGCATGTCCGACTACCCGCCCACGGCCGTCCTCCTCGCCGTCGAGCCGGGCACACGGAACACCGAGGCTGCACGGCACGAGCACTTCCGGGCGCACCTCGCGCACGGCCGCGAGTGGTTCACCCCGAACTCCGAGCTGGACGAGTGGATCGCGACGCTCTGCGCCGAGTACGGCGACCCCGCACGACACGCCTACCAGTACACCCAGCCGAACCGGCAGGTGGTCGCTGGGAAGCGCGCGCGACGCCGGGGCCGCGCCGTCGTCTGATCGGTGGCGGGACCGCTCCGCGAAGGATAGGTTGTGCTCAGATCGAACCGTTGTCGGAAGAGCCCGGTGAGCCACGCTCCTGGGCTCTTCCCATACCCAGACTCCGGTCTCCGCCGGCCGGACCCGAGGAAGGTGAGCGGCCCATGTCGCTCGCCTTCCTCGAACACGCAGCCCGCGCCTTCGAACCCAAGCCGCCCCCGAGGTGGCCGACACCAGCCGAGATGGCCGTCGACCTCGACCCGAAGTTCCACCGAACACCGGCCCTCGACGTCATCAACGCCGCGATCACCGAGGCGCTCACGACCCCGGACGCGCGGCTCATCATCTCGATGCCCCCGCAGGAGGGGAAGTCGACGCTGGCGACGAAGTGGGCGCCGACGTGGGTCCTCACCGACCGCCCCGATACCCGCATCATCATCGCGTCGTACGCCGCGACCGTGGCGCGGCGCATGGGGCGTCTGATCCGCGGCGAGATCGGCACCCACCAGGCCACCCTGGGCGTCGCCGTGGCGGACGATGTCGCCGCCCAGCACGAGTTCCAGATCGCCGACCACCTCGGCGGCGTCTACGCCGTCGGCATCGGCGGTGGTCTCACCTCCCGCCCCGCCGACGTCCTCATCATCGACGACCCCCTCAAGGACCGCATCGAAGCGGACTCCGAGGTGTACCGGGACCGCGCCTGGGACTGGTGGACCGACGTCGCGTCCGCCCGCCTCGCCCCCGGCGCGCCCGTCATCGTGATCCTCACGAGGTGGCACCACGACGACCTCGCTGGTCGCCTCCAGGCCGCCGAAGACGGGCACCTGTGGAAGGTCGTGAACATCCCCGCCCAGGCCGACCACCGGCCCGAGAACGGGGAGACCGACATCCTCGGCCGCCAGCCCGGCGAGTTCATGATCTCCGCCCGTGGCCGCACCACAGCACAGTGGGAACGCCGCAAGGTCCAGGCCGGGCCCCGCACCTGGGCAGCCCTCTACCAGGGGCACCCGTCACCTCTCGCCGGCGACCTGTTCCCCGAGACCTGGGCCCGATACGACCAGCCCCTCTGGATCGAGCGGCCCGACGGGGCACGGAGCGTCCCCGGTCTCGATACCCAGGACGCCGAGCTCGTCCAGTCGTGGGACTTCACGTTCAAGGACACGAAGTCCTCCGACTACGTCGTGGGGCAGGTGTGGCTCCGCATCGGCGTCAACGCGTACCTCCTCGACATGGTCCGCGCCCGACTCTCGTTCACCGCGTCGGTGGACGCGATGCTCGCCATGACCGCCCGGTGGCCCCAAGCCGTCGCGAAGCTCGTCGAGGACAAGGCCAACGGCCCGGCCATCATGTCGTCCCTCTCCTCACGCCTGGGCGGCATGATCCCCGTCGAACCACGCGGGTCGAAGTACGCCCGGGCCGCCGCGGTGTCCCCATTCGTCCACGCCCACAACGTCCACCTCCCCGAGCCGGCACTCCTCCCAAACGTCGACGAGCTCACCACCGAAGCCGCAGCGTTCCCCAACGGCGCCCACGACGACACCATCGACGCCATGTCTCAGGCCCTCGACCAGCTCCTCCTCGCCCCGCTGCTCGAGGACGACACGTGGACGTCAGACGACCTGGTGGACGACGACCCGCACTCCTACCTCGGCACCTACTGACACCGGACGGAGGTGACCCGTGGGTCGCATCCGCCAGTTCCTCGGCCTCGAAGAGTCCACCGTCGTTGCGTCCGCGGTCACCCGTGCCCAGGCCGCGGAGAACCAGCTCGAACTCCTCAACGAGTCCGTCGCCGACCTGGAGCTCATGCTCGAGGACCGCGGCTGGGAACGCCTCACCACGCAGGCCGACACGGAGTTCACGCGGGACGGTCTCGGCCGGGCCGCGAAGGTCGCCCGCGTCATGGCCGTCCAGAACCCCCTCATCAAGCGCGGCCTGGGGGTGCGGGCCGCGTACATCTGGGGGCAGGGCGTCCAGATCCAAGCCCGCGCCGGCCAGGACGACGGGCAGGACGTCAACGCCGTCGTGCAGGCGTTCCTCGACGACCCCGGCAACAAGGCCGCCCTGACCGGGGACCAAGCACACGAGACCCTTGAGCGGGCACTGGGCACGGACGGGAACGTGTTCCTCGCGTGCTTCACCTCGCCCCTCACCGGGCGCGTGCAGGTCCGCAGCATCCCGTTCGACGAGATCACCGACGTCATCGCGAACCCGGACGACAAGGACGACCCCTGGTACTACAAGCGGGTCTGGAACCAGACGACCGTCAGCCTCGACGGCCGCGTCACGACGTCGCAGCAGACCGCGTTCTACCCGTCGCTCCGGTACCGGCCCCTCGCCCGCCCGAAGACCGTCAACGGGGCACCCGTGTACTGGGACTCCCCCATCAAGCACGTGAAGGTCAACGAGCTCGACGGGTGGTCGTTCGGCATCGGCGACGCCTACGCGGCCCTCTCCTGGGCCCGCGCCTACCGTGACTTCCTCGCCGACTGGGCCACCCTCGTCAAGGCCCTGTCCCAGTTCGCGTGGAAGGCCACCTCGGCGAACGGGTCCAAGGCTGCCAGGCTCCGGCAGGCCATCGCACGGCGCCCCTCCACCGGTGGCCTGCCGGGCAACGACACCAACGCCGGCGCCACCGCCGTCATGGGCCCCGACGTCACCCTCGAAGCAATCCCGAAGACCGGCGCCACCATCGACTCCGAGTCGGGCCGCCCCCTCGCCGCGATGATCGCCGCCGCACTCGGCATCCCCGTCACCATGCTCCTCGCCGATCCCGGGCAGGTCGGGTCCCGCGCCACCGCGGAGACCCTCGACCGCCCGACACAGCTCGAGATGGGGATGCGGCGCGCCATGTGGGCGGACGTGTTCCGGCAGATCCTCGGATACGTGGTCGTGCAGGCGGTGAAGGCCCCCCGGGGGCCGCTCAGCGGCACGGTGACCCGTGACCCGGTGACCGGGCAGGAGACCGTGGCCCTGACGGGGGACGTGGACCAGACGATCGAGGTCGTGTGGCCGCCCCTGGACGAGACCCCGATGGTCACGATCGTGCAGGCGATCAAGACCGCGGACGACACGGGCAAGCTGCCGCCCATCGAGGTCACCAAGCTCCTGCTCCACGCCCTGGGTGTGGACGACGTCGACGAGATCATCGACGGGATGACCGACGCGGACGGGAACTGGATCGACCCCTACGCCACCGTCGGGCAAGCGGTCGGTAACGCGGCCACCGCGGCATTCCGGCGCGGCGAAGACCCCGCTGCTGCGGTGGCCTGACGTGGCCGTCAACGACAAGACCCTCCGCCTCATCCGCCGCATGCGCGCCAGCATCGACAAGCACGTCGACCAGGCCACCCGCGACCTCGTCGCCGCATGGGTCACCACCTGGGACGACCTCGTCGACCAGTGGCAGGTCGCCATCGACGACCTCCTCACCTACCAGGCCGCGAACGGTGCGTGGCCCCCGGCGTGGCGGATCGCGCGCCTCGACCGTGTCACCCGTGCCCTGCAGGCCACCCAGGCCGCGCTCGACGACCTGGCCGCCACGACCGGGACCACGATCCTCGGTGTCATCCCTGACCTCACCGCGGAGACGGTGGAGTGGGGGGACCGGATCCTCGACTCCCAGCTGCCTCCGGAGACGCAGCGGGGCGGGGTGTCCATCGAGTTCAACCGGGTAGACCCGGCGTCACTGCAGGCCATCGTGGAGCGCACCACCCAGCAGGTCACGGCCCTCACCCGGCCACTGTCCGCAGAGGCGACCGCGGCCATGAACCGGCACCTCGTTCGCGGTGTCGCACTCGGGGACAACCCGCGCACCGCCGCGGCCCACATGCTCCGCGACATCGAAGGCGGGTTCAACGGTGGCCTCACCCGGGCACTCACCATCGCCCGCACGGAGATGCTCGACGCCCACCGTGCCGCGGACCTCGCACACCGGAACGCGAACACCGACACCCTCACCGGGTGGACGTGGCTTGCGACTCTCGACCGCCGCACCTGCCCGTCGTGCCTGGCAATGAACGGGCAGACGTTCCCTCCCGGTACCCCAGGCCCGAACGACCACCAGAACGGCCGCTGCATCGCGGTCCCCACCGTGAAGTCGTGGCGGGACCTCGGGTTCCATGGCATCACCGAGCCGGAGGACACGTTCCCGGACGCCCGGACGTGGTTCGACGGACTGTCGGACGAGGATCAGCGGGCCGTCATGGGGCCGCAACGCCTCGAACTCCTCAAGTCCGGCGACGTGACCTGGGACGACCTGACCACCACGAAGAGCACGCCCGGGTGGAGGACGTCGCAGGTCGTCACCCCCGTTTCAGCCCTTCTGACCGCCGCCTGACGGCCGGTTCGCACGCTCCCACGACGTCGCACCACACCGGGTGCACTCGTACTCGAGCATCGACTCTCCGGGGATCAGGTCGTACGCGACGAGCTGCCACACGTGCTCCGGGCAGTCCCGGTCGTCGTCCTGCGTCACAACGGACCCTCGTCGACCAAGCGGGCGACGTTCGCAGGGCCGTCGCCCAGTTCCACGACCTCATCCGTGATCTCGTACCGCGCCCGTGGGCCACCCAGGAAGTGCTGCTCCTGGAACAGCAGGTGCCTCCCCACCGCCTCGCCGTTGGCAGGCCAGACCTTGCCATCTCGCGCGCCACCTCGGAGGACCACCCGGTCCACGCCGTTGTCAGCCATCCCACCAGCATCCCAGGAGGTCGCCGTGACGGTCACCCTCACCGAGTCCCGGCCCCTCACCGAGGCCGCAACCCCCGCCGACGGGCCCGCCCGGCTCCTCGTCAAGATCATCTCGCCCGGCTGGGGATCGTCCGGGTACTACTCCACCGAGGCGCTCCAGGCTGCCGCCGGTCCCGAGATCTTCCCGGCCGGGACGCAGATGTTCCTCGACCACCCCACCGCCACCGAGCAGTGGGAGCGCCCCGAGCGCACCGTCAAGGACCTCGCCGCAGTCACCACCGAGGACGCCCGCTGGGACCCCAGCATCGGTGCCCTCGTCGCCGAGGCTCGCGTGTTCGCGCCGTGGCGCCAGCCCATCGCCGACATGGCCGACGCGATCGGCGTCAGCATCCGGGCCGCCGCCGAGGTCGAACAGGGCGAAGCCGAAGGCCGGCGCGGAACGATCATCACCGCCCTCACCGAGGGCTACTCGATCGACTTCGTGACCAAGGCGGGACGTGGGGGCGCGATCCTCGCAGTCCGCGAAGCCGACGTCGCCGAGGCCCGGAACGTCGGGCAGTGGATGGAAGCCCGGATCCACCAGGGCTTCACGAACATCGCCGACGACATGTTCGCCGACGGGCGCCTCACCCGTGAAGAGCGCATCGCCCTGTCGTCCGCGATCGGGGACGCCCTGACCGCGTTCGTGCAGTCCGTCGACACCAACGCCCCGCAGCTGTACACGCGGGACCTGTGGGACGACCCCGACGACACCCCCCAGGTCGCAGAGACCAACCCGGCCACCGAGGCCGACCCCAGTGTCCCGACCAGTCCGGCCGGGCAGCCCACAGCCACCGAGTCCCTCAAGGAGGACACCATGGCACAGACCCAGATCGAGGAGAGCGAGCTCGCGACCCTCAGGACGGACGCCGGCCGGGCCACCGTGCTCGAGTCGGAGCGCGACGCGGCCATCCGTGAGCGTGACGAGGCCCGCACGGCTCTCGTCGAGGCCCAGGACGTCGCCGCCGCCCGCACGATCGTCGGCGAGGCCGACGTCGAGTTCGACGACCTGCAGACCGCGGGTCTCATCGCGGGTGCGCCCCGCATCGCCGAGTCGGGTCGCATCGACCTCGACGCGTTCCGCACCCAGGTGACCGAGCGGGCCGCGCGCCTCGCCGAGTCCCAGGGCGCCGGCCGCGTCCGCGGCGTCGGCCAGACCACCACCCCCGACACGGACGACCTGTCGGAGGCCGACCTGGACCGCGAGCTCGCGAAGCTCAACGGTCGCACCGTGAAGGAGGCCTGACATGGCCATCAACGAGGTCTTCCGCGACGCGGACCACCTGACCCTGCCCGTCGTCGCCAACACCATCTCGTCCGACCCGGTCCTTGTCGGCTCCCTCCCGGGTGTCGCCCAGACGGACCGCGACCCGGACGACGGCACCGCGACCGTGTGGCGCAAGGGCGCGTTCAACCTGCCCGTCGACGCCGCCGTCGCCATCGGTGACCCCGTGTACATCGACGCGGACGCCAAGACGACCCGCACCATGACGCTCACCGCGACCGCCACGGACAACGTGCTGTTCGGGTACGCGCTCACCGCCACCGCTGCCGCCGGTGTCGCCACCGTCGCGATCGCCCAGGTCTGAGAGGAGACCACGACATGAGCACCAGCACCCTCCCCCGCAACCGGCGGATCCTCGAGGCGCGCCGCCTGTTCGAGGCCGCGATGGCCGGTGACCTTCGGGCCCGCGCCGAGATCCAGGAGACCCTCACCACGTCCGACTTCCCGAACCTGCTCGGGTCGTCGTTCCAGCGCGAGCTCCTCACCGGCTACCAGGCCATCCAGCCGGTCTGGCAGCAGTTCGCCCGCCGGTCGACCGTCCGCGACTTCCGCAAGCAGACGCTCGTCGACATCCTCGGCGGCCGTGCGGGCCTCGACAAGGTCAAGCAGGCCACGGAGTACCCGGCCCGCAAGCTCACCGAGGGCAAGTACGACTTCCAGGTCGACAAGTACGGCGCCCGGATCCCGCTCACGTGGGAGATGCTCATCAACGACGACCTCGGCGCGTTCGAGGACCTCGCGGACCGTCTCGCCACCGCGGCGCGGGAGACGGAGGAGCGGCTCGCGGTCACGCCCCTGTTCAACGCGGCGAAGACCGGCCTTAACACGTCGTTCTTCACGGGCGTGGCAGCCCCGGGCACGGCCGCGCTCACCGCGGACTCGCTCGAGGCGGCGCTGCTGAACATCAGCACCCGCAAGGACTCCGACGGCCGCCCGGTCGTGATCCAGGGTGGCGTGCTCATGGTGCCCCCGGCGCTCGAGTTCACCGCCAAGCGGATCCTCAACGCGTCGGAGATCCGGACCACGACCGACAACACGACCTCGATCGAGCCGAACCTGCTCGCGGGGTCTCTGTCGCTGGTCGTGAACCCGTGGCTTCCGGTCGTCGCCGCGAGCGACACCCTCGTCAACAAGACGTGGTTCGTGCTCCCGAACCCGTCCGCGGCCCGCCCCGCCCTGACGGTCGGGTTCCTCCGCGGTCACGAGAACCCGGACCTCCGCGTGAAGGCGGACACCGGCAACTCTGTCGGCGGCGGCGCGATCTCGCCGGAGGACGGGTCGTTCGACGACGACACCATCCAGTACCGGGTCCGCCACGTCACCGGCGCCGCGGCGCTCATCAACACGGCCGCCTACGCGTCCGTGCCGGCGTCCTGACCCATCCCGAACGGTCCCGGCACCTGACCCCCAGGTGAACCCGGGCCACAACCCACGAGAGGAGGCGCACCATGGCCGTCGACTACACCACCGCCGCCGGACAGGTGCGCCTCCTCATCGCCGACGTCGGGGTCACCCAGATCCTCGACGACGCACAGATCACCGGGTACCTCGCGGCCTACGGCCTCACTCCGACGTCACCAGCGTCGGAGCGGGCCGGGATCCGGCGTGCCGCAGCGGACGCCCTCGACGCCATCGCGACCTCTGAGGCCCTGGTCTCGAAGGTCATCAAGACGCAGGACCTGTCCACGAATGGGGCGCAGGTCGCGGACGCCCTCCGCAACCACGCCGCCACCCTGCGAGACCAGGCCGCCACGGACGACGACGACGCGTCGTGGTTCGGGGTGGCGGAGTTCCAGCCCTACCCCGCAACAGGCGCGGAGGCCGCCGAGGCGCCCGTCTGGGGGTGGTGACCGTGCCGTTCGACACCACGACCGTCATCCCCCCCACATGGTCGGAGCACCACCGCCCCGTCACCGAGGGCGCCATGTCCGCGACCATCCGCCTCGAGAACCCCGGCGAGTCCGGATGGGACCCCGTGAACGGGTCCACACCCGGCACACCCACCGTCCTCTGGTCGGGTCTCGCAAGGGTGCAGCAGAACGACACCCAGTCCGGCCAGGCGGACGCCGTCGACCAGGACGTCGCGCTCACCACGTACCTCGTCGTCATCCCGAAGGACGCACCGCAGCCCACCGCGGACGTCACCTCCGTCGTTATCACCGGCAACGCCGAGAACGGTGACCCCGACCTCGTCGGCAAGAGGTTCACCGTCCGGTCCGTCGAAACCGGGTCCCTCACGTGGGAGCGGGACCTGACGTGCGAGCTCGACCAGACCAACCAGGAGGCGTCATGAGCGACCCCCTGATCACCTTCGACACCGCGGGGCTCACCGACCTCGCCGACCAGTACGGGAAGGCAGGCAAGGAGGCCACCCGCCTCGCGCGCCTCGTCGTCACCAAGACCGGCCAGGACGTGCAACGCGACGCCCGGATCGGGTGCCCCGTCGACACCGGGAACCTGCGAGCCTCCATCGGCATCGACCGGCCGACCCTGCTCGAGTCCGTGATCGGACCCACCGCGAACTACGGCCGGTTCGTCGAGTACGGGACCTCCCGCGCGGCACCCCAGCCGTACATGCGGCCCGCCCTTGAACGCAACACCGCGCCATTCGAACAGGCCATCGGGCAGATCCCACGGATGGTGCTCGGTGACTAGCCCAGCGGACCTCCACGACTCGCTCGTCGCGCTGCTCAAGACGATCGGCACGGTGAACGTGTTCGACGCGGACGTGCCCGACAAGCCGCCCGCGGACCCGTCGGGGAAGGTCTTCCCGTACGTCGTCGTGTGGCCGTCCGCTGGCTGGTACCCCGCCGACGAGGCCGACCCCCTGTGCGGGCAGCCGGACGGGTCCCTCGTGTGGCCGGTGCAGCTCACCGTGGCCGCCGGCAACCCCGCATGGGTGCTCCCTGCCGCCGTGGCCGTCCGCGCGAAGGTCGCGGGCGTCCACCTGACCAGCACCGCTGGCCCCCTCCGTGAGGACGCCGGGGCGGTCAACGTCCAGAAGGACACCGACACCAGCCCAACCCGCTGGTTCGTGCCGCTCCTGTACCGGGCCCAGACGGCCTGACCCACACCACCACCCAGCCCCCAGGCGTCGCCTGCGGGGCTCCTCGTCATGCCCAGGAGGCAGCCGTGCCGCTCATCGACGCGTACCGGAAGTCCGACGGCCGCAAGGTCCGGGTCCCCGCCCACTGGATCGGGCACCCCGACCCGGGCCTCGACCGGTTCTCCAAGACCCCCCGCCAGAAGGCGGCGGAGAAGGCCGCGAGCCAGAAGGCCCAGGCCCCCACCAACACCCCGGCTGCCGGGGACAAGAAGGAGTGATCCCCCATGCCGAAGACCCTCGCTGACGCCCGCATCCGCCTGTCCGTCATGACCGAGGCGCCCGCGAACCTCGAGGCGGCCACCGTCACCGAGCTCGCGGCCGGCGTCGACGTCAGCTGCCGCATCCTCAAGTCCGACTTCCGGCTCTCCGCGACCGCGTCCGACACGGTCCCGGACCAGGAGCTGTGCCAGGAGGGCAACGCCGTCACCTACGGCGCCTCCAACTACGAGGGGTCCGTGACCCCGTTCCGGTACCTCACCGAGGACGGGAAGGCGGACGCCACGAACGACGTCGCCTGGGACACGTTCAAGGAAAAGGGCACCGAGCTCTGGATCGCGAAGCGCGTCGGCCCCAAGTACGACGTCGCCTGGACCGCGGCCGACGAGTACGAGCTGTACCACGTCATCACCGACAACCCGCAGGACCCCTCGGACCTCACCGGGTACATCAAGAAGGTCGTGCCGCTCGGCGTCCAGGACGCCCACCTCAACGGTGTCGTGGCCGCCGGGGCCTGACCCCTCCTACCCCCGCCGGGCGCGTGAAGGTCACGGGTCCGCGCCCGGCGGGAACCACCCGTGACGACCCGTGACCACCAGAAGGAGAAGACCCGTGCCAAAGACCAACCCCGAAGCGTCCCTCGACGAGACCACCGCGCCCACGCCCACCTCGTTCGACGACACCCCCACCGACATCGAGGCGCCCGCGTTCGACCTCGACTCGTGGCTCTCCGGCGCCTCCGTCATGGCCGCGTCCGTCGACATCGTGCAGCAGGCGTCCCTCCTCGGCGAGTACGCCGCGTGGGAGCGGAAGTACGAGGCCGCGAAGGAGAACGGCGCAGCGGCGGGCGGAGAAGCGACGCTCGGCGACGAGTCGCCGCTCGCCGCGCTCGAGCGGGAGGGTGCCGCGCTGCGCCAGCGGATCGCCGCGTCCACGTCGACGTGGTTCGTGCGCGCCCTGTCCCTCGACGAGCAGCGCGGCATCATCGACGCGATCCCCGCTCCCGAAGAGCCGGCCACGTTCAGCGAGCCCACACCGCGCCTCGTCCCCCAGCCCACCGAGGCCCAGTCCAACGCCTACCTCAAGGCCACCGAGGCGTGGGAGCTCCGCCGGAACCGCTTCAACAAGGAGCACAAGGCGGAGCACGAGAAGTACGAAGAGGAGTCCTACGAGGCCGCGAAGGCGCGTCGCGCCGAGACGATCTCCCTTGCCGTCACCCGGATCGAGGTGAGCGGCCGCGTCATCGCGGAGGCCGGGGCGCACCGTGCGATCACCGCCGAACAGGCTGCCGCGCTCACCGCCCAGATCGGTGAGACCCAGGTCGGGCGCATCCAGGACGCCATCAACCTCGCGAACAGCACCGAGCCCGAGGTCCCCGCGGCTTTTTTGCCGACCAGCTCCAGCAACGACCGGAGCTGATCCGCGCACTCAAGACGGCCCGTGCGTGGGGTGCCCGCCCCACCGAGTTCCTCCACGAGTGGTCAGCGCGAGACCGGAACCTCGCGCTCGCGCTGACCCTCACCGAGGCCCTCACGGGGCCGAATGGGTTCCCCCTCGCCGAAGAGATGGACCCGAAGAACGACGGCTGGTTCGAACCCGTGGAAGCCGTGAACTACGCGACCGCCGCGAGGGACCGCTGGGTCAAGGACCACCCCGACGCAGAACCCGGGACCGTCGTGACGGTCGTCCTCACCCACCCTGACGACGACTGAGGAGGGCCCGTGGCCGACCAGACCGTGTCCGTCGCGCTCCAGGCGAACGTCGCCGGGTTCATCGCGTCCATGCACCAGGCGCAGCAGGCCGTCACCAGCCTCACCAACGCGGTCGCTGACGGCATGGGCGACAGTGCGTCCGCGTCCGACGAGGCTGCCGCCGCCGCCGCCCACGCGGCACAGCAGCACCAGGCCGCCATGGGGAAGATCACCAAGGCCGCCGGCATCGCTGGCGCGGCACTCGTCGGGTTCGCCGCCGTCTCCGTGAAGGCGTTCGCGGACTACGACGCGAAGATGACGCAGATCCAGTCCCTCACCAAGGCCCTCCCGGCCCAGATGAAGGCACTCGAGAAGTCGTCGATGTCGTTCGCGAAGGAGTTCGGCGTCTCCGCGTCTCAGGCTGCAGACGCGGAGACCGAGCTCGTCAAGGCTGGCGTGTCCGTCACGGACATCATCAACGGCGGGCTCAAGGGCGCCCTGACCCTGGCTTCGGCTGGGCAGCTGGACGTCGCGGACGCCACGGAGATCGCGGCGTCCACGATGACGCAGTTCGGCCTGGCTGGGTCCGACGTGTCCCACATCGCCGACCTCCTCGCCGCGGGGGCCGACAAGGCCCTCGGGTCAGTCGGCGACCTCGGCATGGCCCTCAAGCAGTCGGGCCTCGTCGCGTCTCAGACGGGCCTGACCCTCGAGGAGACGACCGGGGCCCTGTCCGCGTTCGCCTCTGCTGGCCTCATCGGGTCCGACGCCGGCACCAGCTTCAAGACGATGCTGCAGGCCCTCACCCCGCAGTCCACCCAGGCGGCCACCGCCATGGAGAAGATCGGGCTCAACGCCTACGACTCCCAGGGCAAGTTCATCGGCCTCGCCGCGGTCGCCGGGCAGCTGCAGGAGGGCCTCGGCAAGCTCACCCAGCAGCAGCAGGCCGCGACCCTGAAGGTCATCTTCGGGACCGACGCCGTCCGTGCCGCCGCCGTCCTCTACAAGAACGGCGCATCCGGCATCCAGCAGTGGACCGACGCCGTCGACGACCAGGGGTTCGCCGCCGAGCAGGCCTCCGGCAAGATGAACAACCTCAACGGGGACCTCACGACGCTGAAGGCGGCCGTGTCGAACGCGTTCGTCGGCATGGGGTCAGAAGCGGACGGGCCGCTGCGGACCGCGACCCAGCGGGTCACAGACCTGATCGACGCGTTCAACGACCTGTCCCCCGCAGTGAAGGGGTCCGTCACCCTCATCGCCGGGTCTGCCGGGTTCGCGCTACTCGCCGTCGCCGGCATCACGAAGGTCATCAAGACCGTCCGTGAGGCCCGGGCCGCGTTCCAGGCCCTCGCGCTCACCGGCCGCCAGACGGCCCTCGCGTTCGGCGCCATCGGCATCGTCATCACCGCCGCGACCGCTGGCCTCCTGTACTGGTCCAACCAGCAGGCGAAGGCCAAGCAGCAGGTCGACGACCTCACGGACTCCCTCGACCAGCAGACCGGCGCCTTCACCGCGAACACCCGGGCCGCGGTCTTCGACGCCCTCAAGAAGTCGGGCGCGATCGACGACGCGAAGAAGCTCAAGGTCAACCTCGACGACGTCACCGACGCCGCCCTCGGCCTTCCCGGGGCCATGCAGAAGGTCCAGGACAGCATCCAGATCGAACCTGGCGCGCAGGCCGGCAACCTCCTCAAGAGCGCAGGCGACCTCACGAAGGCCATCAGCGGCCAGAACAAGGACGTCGAGAAGGCCGTCCAGAACTGGAAGGACGCCGACGAAGCGCAGGGTGGCCTGAACCAGCAGACGAAGGACCTCGACACCCAGACGCAGGCCCTCACCCAGTCCATCCAGGCACAGTCCGCCGTCACGCAGGACGCGGACGCGGCCACCACCGACTGGGCGGACAACGTCGCGAAGTCGGGCCAGTCGTTCATCAACGTCGCGGACAACATCGACGACGCGAAGCTCTCCCTGCAGGGCTGGATCGACCAGATCAAGAAGCAGGGCAAGGACGAGGCCGAGTGGAACAAGAACCTCCTGAAGATCGCGACCGAGGGCGGTTCCCAGGAGCTCCTGACCCAGCTGTCGAAGCTGGGCCCCGAGGGCGCGTCGTACGTCAAGCAGCTCGCGGACGGGTCGAAGAAGAACATCACCGACCTGAACAAGACGTTCAAGGACGCGAACCAGTCGTCTGCGGATCTCACGGCCGGTCTCCGAGACCTGTACGCGACGAAGCCGGCGCCGATCAGCCTCACCGTCGACGACGACAACGCGCTCGCCACGATCAACGCCCTGTCGACGGCCGCGGCCACCGCTGACGCGACGATGACGGTTGACGCGGACGGCAAGCCGGCGACCAAGGAGCTCGACGGCATCACGACGAAGATCGACGAGTCCACGGGGACCATCACTCTCCTGGCCGGCGACGGCAAGGCCGTCACGACGCTGAACAACTACACGGCCAAGGTCGACCGGTCGACAGGCAAGGTCACGATCACGGGGACGGACGCAGAGGGCCGCAAGGTCGTCACGTCGTTCACGTCCTGGACAGACGCGCAGGGCGCGGCCGTGAAGGTCACCGCCGACACGTCGATGGCCGTCGGCGCCCTGAACACGCTGAAGGCTGCGTTCGGGCAGTCGACGTTCCACGTTGGGGTCAGCGCGATCCCCGGGAAGGCTGGCGGCGGAGACGTCACCGGGGGGACCCCCGGGAAGGACTCTGTCCTGTCGCTCCTCATGCCGGGCGAGCATGTCCTGACGACGTCCGACGTCGACAAGATGGGCGGACAGTCCGCCGTGTACCGGATGCGCGCCATGGCCCAGGCCGGGATGCTCCGGTTCGCGTCGGGCGGCGCCGTCCCGTCGAAGTGGCACGGGAAGTCGCTCGAGTACTGGGAGGACCGGTACGCGTCCGGGACGGACTACCTGCGGCTGAAGCAGGCGATCGCGAACGACAGGGCGTCCCTGCGGGAGAAGGAGAAGTACGGCCCGAAGGGCAAGGACGGCAAGCAGCACCAGGAGCGGTACGTCCTGCGCGGGATCGACCGCCGGGTCGCGAACTCTCAGCTGCGTGACGACGAGCAGGCCCTCCGCGACGCGGACACCGCCCGGGCGTTCGTGAAGCGGTACGGGTCGTTCGCCGCCGCGATCAAGAAGCGGGACACCGCCCAGGACAAGAAGGACGCCGCCTCCGAGGCCCAGAGGCAGGCGAAGGCGGACCTCGCGTCCGGGCGCACCGACACCATCCGTGACGCCCGCCGCGGCAACACCCAGGACGCGGTCACCGGGGGTCTCGACTCGGCCCTCGGTGTCGTCGACCAGCTCCGTGACCTCGCCAGCAACAAGTCGCTCACGGCGAAGCAGCGCAAGGCCATGAACGACGCCGCGGGGAACGCCGAGGCGCAGCTCACGTCCCTGTACAAGCAGGCCGACGGGATCGAGGCCAAGCTCGACAAGGCCAAGGACCACCTGGCCGACATGCAGCAGATCTCCGACGCTGCCGCGTCCACGCTCAAGGGGACGTTCAACCTGTCCGACGCCTACTCGGCGGCGGGCACGATGAAGACCGACAAGTACGGGAACACCTGGTACGACGAGTCGACGAAGGGCTACACGGGCGCCGCGATCAAGGCGACGGCCTCAGCTCAGGCTGCGACCGCTCAGCAGTTCGCGACGTCCCTGTCCAAGCTGCAGTCCAAGCTGGGCTCTTCGCCGGCGTCGTCCGCGATCGTCCAGCAGGCGCTGAGCATCTTCGCGTCCGACCCGGAGCAGGGTCTGCAGTTCGTGGACGCCCTGAACGGCATGTCGACGGCTGACCTGAACTCGGTGAAGGCGTCGTACAACACGATCGCCAGCGCCGGGGCGACGGCCGGCCAGGCGGCGTCTGCCGCGGACACCGCGGGCGGCCTGTCGGCGGCGAACAAGGCGGCGGACGACCTCGCGAAGTCGCTCGACGACGTGAACCAGCAGCTCGCCGGGATCGGGACGACGCTCACGAACGCGATGCTCAAGCCCTACGGCCTGAAGCTCGACGCCAAGGGCAACGTCGTGAAGCGTGCCCGGGGTGGCTGGGTCGGGGGATCCGGGGGCGAGGACAGCACCCACCTGCTGGCCGACCCGTCCGAGTTCGTCGTCAACAAGACCGCGGCGCGCGCGAACGCGCCGTGGCTCGAGGCGATCAACGCGGGCCGGACCCTCACGTCCGTCGGCGGCTTCGGTGGGGCCGGGCCCATCACGGTCACGCTCCCGGAGATCCGGGTGCAGAACCCGTTCACCGGGGAGTACCTCCTCGCGAAGGTCGAGACCGTCGCGGGTGGTGTCGTTCGCGCACACGAGGCCCGGCAGGACGCCGCGGCGCCCTACACGGGAGGCGGTGTCCGATGAGCCTCACGGCGACGTTCTACCCCGCGTCCAACCTCGTGCAGCTCGTCCTCGACGGCGCTGGGACCGGGTGGTCCACGGTCACGGCCGTGACGATCACCCGGTCCGTGGCCGGCGGGTCCCCGGTTCCCGTGCGTGGCGTCGAGCCACGCCCGGTCGTCGGCGGCGTGCTCGTGTGGTCCGACAACGAGGCACCCCAGGACGCCACCGTGACCTACGTCGCGACCGGCGTCGGGCCCGACAGCCCGGCCGCCCTGACGGCGACCGTCTCGACGACGGGAGCCGAGTGGGGGCTGTGGCTCAAGCCGCCCGGCCGCGCCGACCTCAACGCACGGCTGCACTTCCGCGACGCCGGGGACATGACCCAGGACGACGTCGGCGGGTCCTGGACCATCCCGGGCGGCGGCAGGGTCTCGGAGTCGTCCGGTCTCGCGCCGCTCACGACGACGATCACCGGCACCGTCCGGTCCGCCGGCGACCTTGCCGCGGTCCGGTCCGCGGTCGCCCAGACGCCCGGCCGGATCTTGCTCCTGCAGACCGGCAAGCCGGAGGAGCTTCCGTCGGGCTACTACCACGTGACCTCGATCTCGCAGTCGAACCCCGCGAACCTGCGCACGGACCTGTACCCGCGCCGGATCGTCACGCTGCAGGTCGAGGCCGTCGACATGCCCGCCGGTGACTCGACTGGGTTCGCGGGGACGACCTACGACGTCGTCGCGGCGTCGTTCGCGACGTACCAGGACCTGGCGAACCGGGTGCCGACGTACCTCGACCTGGCGATGGGGAGCTGGTAGACGTGTGGCCTGTCCCTGACGGGTACGACGAGGTCCTCACGAGCTCGCACGGGCTACAGGTGTTCGTGGACGTGTGGAAGGGCGGGCAGCGGGTCCGGTGGCCGAACGGTCAGGCGGTGTCGCTGCCGATCACGGGCGGCTCGATCACGGTGGACCGGACCCAGGCCACGCGCCGCGCCATCAACCTGACGGTGCCGCCGTTCCTGCGCGACAGCACATACACCAAGGTCCCCGCGCTCCCCCGCGTCCCGTCGGACGTCCTGGGTCACTACGGCACCGAGCTGCGGGTCACGCACGCGCTCGTCACCCCCGACGGCGCTCTCCTGCCGGTCCCGGTCGGGCGGTTCCGGATCGACGAGGCCGGCGGATCGGACCTGGGCCTCACCGAGGTCACCGTCACCGGGGTCTCCCGCGAGGCCTACGTCGTGGACGACATCTTCACGGCACCGCGGTCGTTCTCCGGCCCGTCGGCGATCGCGATCCTCCGGCAGCTCATCCTCGAGACGCTCCCGTCCGCGGAGGTCGCGGTGCTCACGCGCCGGGACCGTCGGGTCACGCCGACGACATGGGACGACCGGTGGACCGCGATCAGCGAGCTCGCCAAGTCGCTGTCCGTGCAGGTGTACGCGGACCCGATGGGCCGGTTCGTCATCACCGACCTGCCCACCCTGAGCACCGCGCCGGTGTGGCGGTTCCAGCCGCTGGCCGGCGGGTCCCTCCTCGACGCGTCCAGGACGTCGTCGCGCTCCGGGGTGTTCAACCGGGTCGCGGTGCAGGGCGCCACGCCCGATGGCGCGACGGCCGCGGTCGTCGGCGTCGCCCAGGACGACACGGTTGGGTCGCCGACCCGGTACGGGGACCCGGATGCCGGGCTCTACGGGAAGGCGCCGACGGTCATCTCGATGCCGTCGCTGACGACCCTGGCGGACTGCAAGCAGGCTGCGGCGACGCAGCTCGCGCTCTCCACGGGCGGCGCCGAGTCCCTGAACCTGTCCGCCCTGCCGCACGCGGGGCTCGAGGCGCTCGACGTCGTCGAGATTGTGACCGACCCGACATGGACCTACGCGACGGCAAGGAAGCACATGATCGACTCGTTCACCCTGCCGCTCACCGCGGCTGGGCAGTTCCCGGTCGCCACCCGGGACATCGGGGCGGTCTCGTGACCTCGCCGGCCGCGGTCCTGCGGCTCGCGAAGCGGGCCCAGCCGCCCCGGCCGCGGCTCGGGTTCGTGACGGCTGTCGACACGGGCGCGCAGCTCGTCACGGTCGCGTTCGAGGACGGCTCGACCACGAGCTCGCTGTCGTGGGCGAGCTCGGCCTACCCGGCCCCGGCCGTCGGGGACCGGGTCTCGGTCGTGCCGCACTCGACGGGCTGGGTCGTCATGTCGAAGGTCACCCCGCGCCCGCAGCTCATCGCCGACCAGCAGGTCGTCGTACCGATGGCCCACAACTGGCAGGGGTTCTACCACGAGTCCAACCCCGCGGCCGGGTGGAACTGGTACGACTACGCGAACATCACGGACAAGCACGAGGCCGCCGCGGCGTGGCAGGGCCGGGTGCCGCCCCAGCAGGGGGGCGCGGGGTACGTGCAGACCACCTGGGACGTGCGGGCGTCGATCCTGACCTGGGGCGCGCTCGCGTCCCTCGTGCCCTCGGGGGCGACGATCTCGCAGGTCCGCCTCACGCTCCGGGCCTCCTGGGTGCAGCAGGACGCCGCCCGGCCTGTCCTGTACGGGCACGCGTACACGCCCGCGTCCCCGCCGCGGGACGTCGTCTACGACACCAACAACAACGTGGTCACCCCGGGCGCACCACCGAGCTTCGTCGCCGGGTTCGGCCCGCTGCGGTTCCCCTCGATGGTCGCCGGCGACGCCCAGACCATCACGATCCCGTCGTCGTGGGTCACGGCACTGCTCGCGGGCACCATCACCGGTCTCGGCCTGTACTCGGCCACGAACGCCGACGGCGTGCTGTTCGCGAACGCGTCCCACCTGGCGAACGTCGTCGAGATCGACGGCGGGTACTCGGGCGACACCGTCTGGGACAGCGACGACAACCTGCAGATCACGATCACCTACTCGGGGGGCACCACATGACCGACCAGCCCGACGGCGCCGCGGCCGAGGCCGGCGAAGTCGTCCAGACCCCGACGGAGCCCACCCCCGTGGACAACACCACCCCGCCCGGCGACGTCCTGCGCGCGCTCGGGTTCGACCCGGCCGCCGTGCAGGCCGTGATCCTCACCCCCACGTCCGTCGTCGCGGTCGCGGCCGACTACCCGGACCCGCCCGAGGTGACCGACCCCACCCCGCCCGACGACAGCGGGACCCCGCCCGAGACCGAGGAGCCCACCGATGCCCCAGCCTGAGCCGATCCAGGGGTTCCCGAAGCCGCTGTTCACAGACTCTCCGAACGTCCCGACGAACCTCAGCGACATGTACGACTTCCTCCTGAGCCGCGCGATCCCGCGGTTCCCGCTCGGGACCTCCCAGCGCGACGCCGCGCTCCCCTCGCCCGTCGACGGCATGGAGTGCGTCACGGGCACCGGCACCGCGACCACCTTCTGGAAGCGGAAGAACGGCGCGTGGGTCGCGTCGACAGAGACGGTCACCGTGGCGGCCTCCGACTTCTTCGCCCCGGCCTCTGGCCTCACGATCGCTTCGGGGTCGGTAGAGGTCATCGGCGGGAAGTCGCTGTCGTGGCAGCTGCAGCTCACCAACTCCGGCGGACCGTCCCTGACCTCCGGGTCTCAGAGCGTCGTGCTCGGATCGGTCAAGGCGCCGTACATGCCGCGCACCTACTACGCCCCGTTCACAGGGTGGCCCGGCTCGGGGTTCGTCTCCGGGCTCGTGCAGGCCGGAACCGGCGAGACGCGGGCACGCTGGTCGGACGCTGCCCACTCGACGCCGACGTTCGTCATCGGCGGCGGGTGGCCGATCTGATGAGCCCAGAGACGGAGCCCGGCCCGTGGGAACTCATGCGGATGCTCCGCTCGATGGACGGCAAGCTCGACCGCCTCGTCACCCGCGAGTCGTTCGACGCAGAGACCCGCCGCGTCGACGACAAGTTCGCGGCGCAGGGCCAGGACATCGTCGACGAGCGCGTCGCCCGCGAGAAGGCGATCGCCGAGCTCACAGCCAGGCATGACCGGACCGCCGCGAACCTGCGATGGGTCGCTGCAGCCATCCTGCTACCGATCGCCCTGTTCATCGCGGGGCTCGTCTACGGCCGAGGGGCGTGACCATGCACCGGTTCACCCACTTCGTTCAGTGGTGCGTCATCGGCCTCCTCATGGCCGTGATCGGGGTCGGCCTCGCGATCCTCATCGGGGAGCAGCACGAGGCAACCGCCGCCCGCCAGGAGCAGGCTCAGCAGATCGCCGCCCTGCAGGACGCCGTCGGGCAGGCGAACGACAAGCTCGCCGCGAAGGGCGAGCAGCCCGTACCCGTGCCGACGGTGACGACGAACCCGAACACCGGGGCGACGACGGTCGTCCCGGGGCCTCCCGGAGCGATCGGCGCGACCGGAGCCACGGGTGCGCCGGGCCGGAACGCGACCGACGCCCAGGTGTCGGCCGCGGTCGTCCTGTACTGCTCGACGCACGCCGAGTGCCGCGGGGCCGACGGTGCACCTGGCGTGCCGGGACCCGCGGGCGCCGAGGGTCTCGCGGGCGCGACCGGGAGCGCGGGCGCCGACGGCGCCCCGGGCGCAGCCGGCGCCGACGGGAAGAACGCCACCGACACGCAGGTCGCCGCCGCCGTGGCCGCGTACTGCGACGCGCACGACCAGTGCCGCGGCCCCGCCGGCAAGGACGGGACGAACGGCAAGGACGGAGCGGACGGCGTCGACGGCGCGACCGGGCCGAAGGGCGACACCGGAGCAGCCGGCCCGGCCGGGCCCACCTGCCCCGACGGGTACGCCCCGACGTCGCTCTACGTCCAAACCCGCACCGACCCGATGCTGCCCACGACGCAGCACTGGGAGCAGTCGACCCTCTGCCTGCCCGCCGCAGGCTGACCCACCCCCACCCCACCACCCCGCCGTCGCCCGACGTCGGGGCCCTCGTCATACCCAGGAGGCACCCCGTGGTCGCCACGCAGAACGGCTACAAGTACATCGGCGGCACGTCGCAGCTCGCGACGATCAAGGCCGGCGCCCAGCACACTCAGGTCCGCAAGGGCGACACGGCGACCGTCCTCGGCTTCCTGGTCCGGGAGCTCAACGCCGCGTGCGAGCCCTGCAACACCCTGTTCGGGTGGCGCACCGCCGCCACGAACGCGAACGTCGGCGGCTCCCCCGACTCCAACCACATCTCCGGGACCGCGGTCGACTACAACGGCGGCCGGCACCCCAACGAGGCCGCGCACGGCGGCAAGCGGCTCGGCTCCGGCTGGTCGGCCTACGACACCAAGGCCATCCGCACACTCCTCGCCGCCCTCAACGGGGTCGTGCACTGGGGTGCGGACTACGCGCCCGGGTACCGGGACTACATGCACTTCGACGTCCGGGCCACGACGTCCGCGCTCGCCAAGGCCGCGAAGAAGATCCGCGGCGGCACCGTCCGCACCACCGCCGCCGTCAACGTCCGCAAGGGCGCGTCCACGTCCTCGAAGTCCGACCGGGTGATCCCCAAGGGCTACCGCTTCACCTACAACGGCGTCGTCTACCGGGGCGGGCGGCTGTGGCTGCACACCACCGCCGGGCACTACGTCGCCGCCGAGTACACCACCTTCTGAGAGGACCCTCCGTGAACCTGTCCGACATCGTGACCGCGCGCCTGCGCACCCTCGTCCCCGTCTGGTGGGGCCTCGCCGTGGCCTGGGTCCTCGCCCAGTGGCCCGCCGTCAAGGACCTGCTCGACTCGTGGGGCGTGGACCTCAACTCCACGGCGGTGCAGCTCGGCGTCGTCGGCGTCGTCATCGCCGCCTGGGACTACGTGTGGAAGCGCCTCGAGGACCACCTGCCCGCGTGGCTCACCCGGCTCGTGATCGGCTCGAACCAGACCCCCACCTACGCGCCCGTGGACGGCGCCGGCGTCGCGACGATCACCACCCTGCCGGCCGACCACCTGGACGTCGCGCCCGACGTCGCCCTCGACGCCGAGGCACCCGCACCCGCCGACGACACGACGGACGAGCCCACCGACGGCGCGGCGGGCTGACCGATGACCGAGCCGCGCGACGGCTACCTCCCCCAGGTCGTGCAGCAGCACACCCACCGCTGCGCGGCCTGCGGGAAGCCGTGGCCCACCGCGCTCGCCGCGCTCTACTGCGAGCGCACCGACGACGCCGACGACGGCTGACCACGTACACGACGACGCCCCCGCTCACCTCTCACGAGGTGGGCGGGGGCGCTTCGTGGTCGTTCAGACGGTGGCGGGTTCGAGCCGCACTGCAGTGATCTCCGCCGAGACGGAGAAGGTGAAGCGCTCCTCCGAACCGGCAAAGAAGTCGACGAGCATCCCGATCGTCGAACTGCCACCCGTCGGGAGATGTTCGCGTGATGGCTCGCTGGCAGGTCGGAGCTCGATGAACTCGAGATCAGCGGTCCGCGCGGGGAAGTGCACGCACACCAGCACCGGAATGTGGCCCGTCTTCTGCACGCGGGACATCACACTGGAGACCGCTTCGTCTTCGTGCGCGACGACCACCGGCGTCTCAGACACGTAGCCGTTGAGCTTCATGTGGTCGCGCCCCTCGCGCGAGCCGATGTAGCGAGAGAACGCCCTGAGCGCCACTGCGCGCTCAGCAGGGATCCTGCTCATCGCTTCCACCTCTCCACCTGGGTCTCCCAGCAATCGTCGCACATGTCGAGGGCCCGGTTGAACCACCTGTCAACCGTCGCCCAGCCATCTTCCGTCGGAATCGTCTCGATCACCTGTCGAATCTCCCTCTCCCCACTGGCGCTGAAGACGTGCTCGTGAACGGTGCCATGAGAGGTGTCGATCCGGTAGATGGTCTGCCAGTCCGCCAGCGCATGCCCGCGGCACTGAATCTCGATCGAGAAGTGGACCACGTACTGTCGGTAGATCTGCTGCGCGTAGACGAACTGCACGAGGCCCTCGTCGTCGAGCGGCACCGGAGTGACGACCGGCTCACACGCGTGCTTCGGCGGGGGCTCGTAACTGGCCGCCTCCGGAACGACGCTCAGATCGGCAGCCCGCAAGCGTGCCCGCCGCGCGTTGTTCTTCCGGTTGACCGTCACTACTACACCCCCCGTCGGGCTGAATCGTGGCAGACGTCACGTCGCGTGTCACGGGTGATCTCACGGGCTGGATGCTCGCTCGAGCCGGCACGCCCGGCACCGTCGCCGCCCGTCCGCGAACCGGTACGTGTTCTCGGGCGTGTACTCGTGGCCGTTCGGGCAGTGCGTCTTGGCTCGCTGCCAGTCCGAGCCGTCGCGCTTCTCGGTCGAGCCGTGCCGGGACACCCGCCGGTAGTGGGTGTTGCACATGCCCTTGAACCGGGCCGTCTGGTCGCACCCCTCGACCCTGCACGGGGTGCCGGTCATCGGGACGTGCTCGTCGTAGCTGCGGATGGTGCGGCGGATCTCGTCGGCCTGCTCGTCGGTGAACAGCCACTCGCCTTCGTGCCGCCGCCACCGTCGGCGCTGCGCGATCTTCGTGATGCGGCGCCGGTCGGCGCCGAGCTCGTTCGCGAGCTGCCGTGAGGTCCACACGCTGAGCATGCTGCCACACCTAGAATCGAACACATGTTCGACTGTGGGCAACCGTGAGCGGCCCCGCCTTCCATGAGCCCGCGCGCCACTCGTGGGACTCGGGCCGCGGGCAGTGGCAGGACGTGCTCAACGCTCTCCCGATCCCGCCCTACCGGCAGCAGCGGCACATGCCGCGCGTCGCCGTCCTCGCGCGAGTCGAGTGGGAGCGCGACGGCGTCGAGGTCATCGACGGCCACGCGGAGCACTGGGCCGGGCGCGCCGTGCTCGTGCACTGGCGCGACCTGCGCCTGCGCAACCTCGGAGTCTGGCTCGACGTCGCCGACGTCGAGCGGGTGAAGTGAGGTCATGTGTGCACCCCTGTGTGCACTTGGCCCCCGAGTTGGCCCCCAGCGGGCTCCGATCGCGCCAACGACGAAGGCCCGGAACCGTTGCGGTTCCGGGCCTTCCAGTGTGTGCGCCCGAAGGGATTCGAACCCCCAACCTTCTGATCCGTAGTCAGATGCTCTATCCGTTGAGCTACGGGCGCGTGGCTCTGTTCTCTCGAACGGGCCGACGGAAACACTACCGTGCCGTCCCCCGCTTCCCCAAACCGTAATCGCCCGAGGAGCCCTCGAACAGCCTCCACGAGACGGACGTCACACCCGCCGGCGGACGCGCAGGGGGGCCGCACCGTCCTCCCGCGGGCGCAGCGCGCGGTCGTCGGGGTCCGACCACGGTCGCACGTGTCCGCCCGGAGGTCCCGCCCGCCGCCCGACGCGCCGGGCCGCCCCGGCGCGCGACGCTGGCTGCATGACCCAGCCGACCGCTCCCCTCACGCCCCCGCCGCTCGCCGACCCGCACGCCGCCGCACCCGTCGCGGCGCCGAGCCTGCCGGCCGTCCCGCCGTCGCCGGGGCTGCCTATCGGCCAGCGCGCCACGCAGCCGACGCCGCTCGTCGCGTCCGGCCTCGCCAAGACGTACGGCACGGCGGGCGCGACGACGCACGCCCTCGCGGGCGTGGACCTCACCATCACGCCGGGCGAGTCGGTCGCGATCATGGGCCCGTCCGGATCGGGCAAGACGACGCTCCTGCACTGCCTCGCGGGGATCGTCACGCCCACGTCGGGCTCGGTGCTGTGGCGCGGCGAGGACCTCGCGTCGCTGTCGGAGGCGCGCCGGACGGCGCTGCGCCGCCAGGACTTCGGCTTCGTCTTCCAGTCGGGTCAGCTGCTGCCGGAGCTCCCGGCCGTCGAGAACGCCGCGATCCCGCTCATGCTGGGGGGCGTCCCGCGCGCCGAGGCGACGCGGGTCGCGGCGGGCTGGCTCGCGCACCTCGGGCTGGCGGGGATGGAGCAGCGCCGGCCGGGCGAGCTGTCGGGCGGACAGGCGCAGCGCGTCGCGATCGCGCGGGCCCTCGTGGGCTCGCCGGGGATCGTGTTCGCGGACGAGCCGACGGGTGCCCTCGACCAGACGACCGGTGCCGAGGTCCTCGCGGTCCTCACGTCGGCGGCGCGCGCGTCGGGGGCGGCGCTCGTCGTCGTGACGCACGATCCGGGCGTCGCGCGGCACTGCGGCCGGACGCTCGCGATGCGCGACGGCCGGGTCGTGCAGGAGTTCGTCGCCCCCGCGACGACGGCGGCCGCGGAGGGCGACCGGTGAACGGGCTCAAGGCGACCGTCGGGCTGTGGTGGCTGCTGCGTCGTCGGGGGCGGGGTGCGGACGGCGCAGGCGAGCCCCAGCGCCTCACCACCGCACTGGCGGTGGTCGCGTTCGCGACGACGACGGCGATCCTGCTCGTGGTGATCGGCGGGTTCATGGCGTTCGTCGCGCGGGCGGGCGGGTCGGACGCGATCGCCGCGGGCCTCGACGCCGACGTCACCCCGTACACGACGCAGTACCCGCTCTACGCGGGGATCGCGTCGTTGCTGCTGCTGGTCCCGCTCGCGACGCTCGGTGGGGCGGCGGCCCGGCTGGCCGCCTCTCGGCGTGACGCCCGGCTGGCCTCCCTCCGGCTGGCAGGCGCGACGACCGGTCAGGTCACCCTCCTGACGGCGCTCGACGCCGCCGCACAAGCGCTGGTGGGCGCCGTGATCGGCTTCGGGGGCTACCTCGCGCTCGTCCCGCTCGTCGCGCAGCTCCGCTTCCAGGGCCGGACGTTCGACCTCGGCGAGCTGTGGGTGGGTCCGTGGGTGGTCCTCGGTGCGGTGGCCGGCGTCGTGCTCGTGGCGCTGACGTCCGCGCTGGTGAGCCTGCGCCGGGTCGCGATCTCGCCGCTCGGCGTCGCCGCGCGCGTGACGCCGCCGGCGCTGCGCTGGACGCGGGTGCTGCCGTTCCTGCTCGCCGGCGTCGCGATGGTCGTCGCGATGAACACGCCATGGGCGTCCGCGGCGGTCGTCGTCGCGGTCCTGACGACGGTCCTCGTCGGCGGTTTCGCGACGCTCAACGTCGTGGGCCCGTTCGCGATGTCGCTGGCGGGCCGCGTGACGGCCGGGCGCGCGCGCCGTGTCCCGGGGCTCCTCGCGGGACGGCGCATCGTCGACTCCCCGAAGACGGCGTGGCGCTCCGTGGGCGGCGTCGCCCTCGCGACGTTCGTGGCTGGCCTGACCAGCATCTTCGCCCTCATCGACCCGTCCGACCAACCGCCCGCGGACCGTCTCCTGATGGCGGACCTCAAGACGGGAGGCTTCCTCACGCTCGCGATCGCGGGGATCCTGGCCGCGGTCTCGACGGGCGTCCTGCAGGCGGGCCGCGTGATCGACCAGCGCTCGGAGTACCGGGCTCTTCGCCTGGCCGGCACGGACGAGAAGACCCTCGACCGGGCCCGCCTGGACGAGACGCTGGTCCCGCTCCTGGTCGCCGTCGGCGTCGCCACCGTGGGCGCCCTCATGCTCATGCTCCCGGTGCTCGGCCTCACAGCACTGGCCAACGTCGCCGTCGTCGGCCAGTTCCTCGTGTGCGTCGTGGCAGCCTCGCTCCTGGTCCTGGCGGCAGCCTGGACGACCCGCGCGGTGGCCCACACCCTCGCGTGAACGGGACGAGGCGACCCGACGAGCGATCGAAGGCACCGCCCACAGAGACACAGGGACATCGGCGGCCCGCTCCTCGATGTACATGTGTCTATCCCGAGGTGGGACTCGGCACCCTGCGAGACCTAAGGCCGAAGCAGCACCTTGATCGCCCGCCGCTCGTCCATCGCGGCGTACGCCTCACCGACGTCGTCCAGCCCCAGCTCCAGGTCGAACACGCGCCCGGGCTCGATGGCGCGGGACAGCACGTCGGGCAGGAGCTCGGGGATGTAGGCGCGGGCGGGGGCCATCCCGCCGCCGACGGTGAGGTTGCGGGAGAACAGGTAGCCGATGGGCAGCTCGGACCCGCCGGCGGGGACGCCGACGTACCCGACGCGCCCGCCACCGTGGACGGACCCGAGCGCCTGGCGCATGGATTCCTTGGTGCCGACGCACTCGAGGGCGCTGTCGGCGAGGTCGCCGCCGAGGAGGTCACGGATGGCGGCGACGCCGTCGTCTCCGCGTTCGGCGACGACGTCGGTGGCACCGAACTCGCGCGCGAGCTCGGCGCGGTCGGCGTGGCGGCTCATGGCGATGACGCGTTCGGCGCCGAGCCGGGACGCGGCGAGGACGCCGGAGAGCCCGACGGCGCCGTCGCCGACCACGACGACGGTCGAGCCGGGGCCGACGCCGGCGCTGACGGCGGCGTGGTGCCCGGTGGACATGACGTCGGAGAGCGTGAGGAGGTCGGGGACGAGCGCGTCGTCGACGGGGCCGGGGACGCGCACGAGCGAACCCTCGGCGAGGGGGATGCGGACGTACTCGCCCTGGGCGCCGTCGACGGGGTGCCCGTCGCGGTCGGTGCTCCCGAACATCGTGACGTGGTCGCACGCGGACGTGAACCCGGCGCGGCACGACTGGCAGGTGCCGTCGGAGAGCGAGAAGGGCGCGATGACGAAGTCCCCGGCCGCGGCGACGGTGACGTCCGCGCCGACCTCCTCGACGACGCCGACGAGCTCGTGCCCGATCGGGTGCGGGGCCTTGGTCTCCCGCACGCCACGGTAGGGCCACAGGTCGGACCCGCAGACGCAGGCGGCGACGACGCGGATCACCGCGTCGGCGGGAGTGAGGATCGTCGGCTCGGGACGCTCTTCGATGCGGACGTCGCGGGGTCCGTGGATGACGGCAGCGCGCATGAGGTTGTCCTCCTGGGAGAGCGGTTCGGGGTGCGCCTCCCACGGTAGCGGAGCAGGCTTTTGAGCGATCGCTTGAAAACCCTGCTCCGGGAGGGCCCGTGACACCGACCGACCCGAGGACCGCCGCGACCCGGCGCTCCCTGCTCGACGCCGCGACCGACGCGCTGCGCGAGGTCGGCTACGCGGGCGCGAGCGCCCGTGAGATCGCACGCCGCGCCGGCTGCAACCAGGCGCTCGTCTTCTACCACTTCGAGTCCGTGAACGGGCTCCTCCTCGCCGCGCTCGACGACGTCAGCGAGCGCCGGCTCGCGGCCTACCGCGACACGCTGGCGGGGGCACGCACGCTGCGCGAGCTCGTCGACACGGCGGAGCGCGTCCTCGCCGAGGACCTCGACGCCGGCCACGTCGCCGTCCTCACCGAGCTGCTCGTTGCCGCGGCGTCGGTGCCCGGGCTCGGCGTGGAGGTCGAGTCGCGGTTGGCGCCCTGGCGCAGGCTCGCCCAGGACGCCGTCGTTCGCGCCTTCGAGCTCGTCCCGCTCGCGGCGGTCGTGCCGGCCGACGAGGCCGCGCACGTCGTCGTGGCCACGCTGCTCGGGCTGGAGCTGCTCGCCGGCGTCGGTGCCGGCCGGACGACGACCGACCGGCTCTTCACCCGCGCCCGGACGGTCGCGGCGCTCCTCGAGCCGGTCCCGGGTACCGGGGACGCAGCCGATCGGGCACCCCGGCCCCGGACCACCGAGGCCGACGCCGGAAGGGCCGCCCCGTGACGGCCGCCGCCGCCACACGGGGCGACGCCTGGCTCGCGGGCGCGCTGTGGCTCGTCGCCGGTGCGGGCTTCGGGTTCGTGATCTCCGTCCTCGGGCTCGCGACCGTCCCTGCGGCCATGGTCGTGGCCGCGCTGCTGCCGACGGTCGGCCCGCGCTGGGCCCTGGCGGGCCTCGTGGCGGTTGCCGCTGCCGCGGCGGGCGTCGTCGGCGTCGGCGAGCGCCTCAGCAGCGACGATGCGGGTTCGCACGCCGTCGCGACCGCTGCGTCCGGCGTCGCTGCGCTGCTCGCGGCGCTCGTCGCAGTCCTCGTGGTGGTGGCGGCACGCGGCGGCGCGCGGCGCCCGCGCGCCGAGCTCGCGTTCCTCGCGCTGAGCGGCGCCGGGGTCGTGCCGCTCGTCGTCGCGTGGCTCAACCGCGACGGGCCCGGCGACGTCTGCACCGCGTGGTCGGACGGCCAGTGCGCGGCGGGCACGGAGGAGTGGAGCCCCTGGCCTTGGCTCGCGGCGGGCGTCCTGCTGGTCGCGGCAGGCACCGTCCTGACCGTGGTCACGACGAGGCGACGGCCCGCCCGGCAACCGTTCGGCCCGACCGCCTGACCTCCCCTTCCTCGCGCGCCCGACGGTTGCCGGGAGCACAGTGGAACGGTGAGCGCGACGACGCAGCCCCCTGGACCTGCCGGATCCCCCGCCGCGGCGGAGGGGCCGCCGGACCACGCGAGCGCGAACGTCTGGGTCGTCTTCGGTGCGCTCATGCTCGCGATGTTCCTGGCGGCGCTCGACCAGACGATCGTGTCGACGGCGCTGCCGACGATCGTCTCGGACCTGGGCGGCCTCGAGCACCTGTCCTGGGTCGTGACGGCGTACCTGCTGGCGTCGACGGCGTCGACGCCGCTGTGGGGCAAGCTCGGCGACATGTACGGCCGGAAGGGCATCTTCCAGGCGTGCATCGTGATCTTCCTGGCGGGCTCCGCGCTCTGCGGCCTCGCCCAGAACATGCCCGAGCTCATCATGTTCCGCGCCCTCCAGGGCATCGGCGGCGGCGGGATGATGGTCCTCACCCAGGCGATCGTCGGCGACGTCGTCCCGCCCCGGGACCGTGGCCGCTACCAGGGGTTCTTCGGCGCGGTGTTCGGGGTGACGTCGGTGGGCGGACCGCTGCTGGGCGGCCTGTTCGTCGACCACCTGAGCTGGCGGTGGGTGTTCTACATCAACCTGCCGATCGGCATCGTGGCGCTGCTGGTGATCAGCTCGGTGCTGCACCTGCCGCGCAGTCACCTCCGCCACAAGATCGACTACCTCGGCACCCTGGTCCTGGCCGGGATCGCGACATCCCTCGTCCTCATGACGTCGCTGGGCGGCGTGAGCTACGCGTGGGGGTCGTGGCAGACGTACGCGCTCGCCGGGATCGCGGTCGTCCTGCTGATCGCGTTCGTGCCGATCGAACGCCGGGCCGCGGAGCCCGTCATGCCGCTCAAGCTCTTCCGGCTCCCCGTGTTCAACGTGACGTCGGGCATCGGGTTCATCGTCGGGTTCGCGATGTTCGGCGCACTGACCTTCATCCCGACCTTCCTCCAGGTGGTGCACGGGGTGTCGGCGACGACGTCCGGCGTGCGGATGCTGCCGATGGTCCTGGGGATGCTCCTGACGTCCATCGGGACGGGCCAGATCATCAGCCGGACGGGCCGCTACAAGATCTACCCGATCCTCGGCACCGCGATCACGGCCATCGCCCTGTGGCTCATGTCGAGGCTGGGTGTCGACAGCTCGATCCTCGAGATGAGCGCCGCGTTCCTCGTGCTCGGCCTCGGGCTGGGACTCGTCATGCAGGTGCTCGTCCTCATCGTGCAGAACGCGGTCCCCTACGAGGACCTCGGCGTCGCGACGGCGGGCGCCACGTTCTTCCGGTCGATCGGCGGGTCCTTCGGCGTCGCCGTGTTCGGCAGCATCTTCTCCAACCAGCTCGCGTCGAACGTGCGGGACGCCCTGTCTGGGACGACGCTGCCCCCGGGGTTCGACCCGTCCGTGATCCAGGGCGACCCGAAGGTCATCTCGCAGCTCCCCGCGGACGTCGGGCGCTCGATCATCGGCGCCTACTCCGACTCGATCTCGACGGTCTTCCTCTACGCGGCCCCGATCGCGGTCATCGCGTTCGTGCTCGCGTGGTTCGTCAAGGAGCAGCCGCTGCGCAAGACCGTCGCCGTCGCCGACATCGGGGAGGGTCTGGGCGGCTCGCCGACGGAGCGCTCGTCGCTCGAGGAGATCCAGCGGTCGCTGTCGGTGCTGAGCAGCCGGGACGCGCGTCACGACCTCTACCGGCGGCTCACCGCCAAGGCGGGCGTCCCAGTGAGCCCGTTGGGCGCCTGGTGCCTGCTCAAGCTGGACCACCTCGGGCCGCTCGAATGGTCCACCATCTCGGCCCGGACCGGCCGCGCCCTGCCGGCGATCAGCGAGACCTACGACCAGCTGCTCGAGCTCGGCTACGTGCACGACGACCCGCCCGGGACGGTGGCGCTCACCGACGCCGGCCAGGCCGCCGCGGACGCCCTGGACGCCGCGCGCCGCGACTCGCTCGCCGAGCTCCTCGACGGGTGGGAGCCCGAGCAGCACGCGGAGCTGGCCGCGATGCTCGGCACGTTGGCGCGTGCGCTCGGCGGGAGCGACCCGGAGGAACCGCGCGAGGAGACGGAGAAGGCCCCAGCGAGCGATGCTCGGCCGGAGCCTTCATGACGTTCTTTGCGAACCCGTGAGCGGAGACGGAGGGATTTGAACCCTCGAACGGGTTGCCCCGTTACCACCTTAGCAGGGTGGCGCACTAGACCTGACTATGCGACGTCTCCTCGCCGATCGCGGTTCCGGGCGACCCCGAGACGAAGCTCGAGAGCCGCACGGCTACGGACCAGGCGACGCTAGGTTACCCGTGCGGCACGCCCCGGAGCAAAACTCACCCCCGGCTCACCCGCTGACGCGGGCCGCGGCGCGTATCAGGTGACCCCGTCGTAGCGTCGTTCCCCGCGATGCCGGACGCAGCAAGCGCCCGACCCGTCAGCGGGGACCCGGCAGGCATCCCCGCGGAGGCACACCATGTCCGCGCTCATCGACTACAAGCTGGACCGCGCGGCGGTCCACAACCCCGACGGCTCGCGGGCCGTCACCTTCACCGGCGTCACGGTCGTCGCCGGGCCCGGGCACACCGCCCTGGGCAACTTCCCCAAGGCGCTCGACCTCGGCACGGCCGGGAAGGCGCACGTCGACCTCGCCGGCCTCCACCCCGACGCCGCCCGGTTCACCGTCCAGGTCGCGCTGCGGGTCGACGCGCTCCCCACGAGCGTGCAGACCGTCCTCGCGTCGACCCTCCTGCCCTTCTCGCTCACGGTCGAGCGGTCGGTCGGCACACCGGCGGGCGTGGCGATCGTCGGGCACGTGACCCCGGCAGCCGGAGCGAAGCACGGCGCGAGCACCACCTTCGCGACGGCGATCGCGCCCGGCACCTGGCACGTCGTCGCCCTCGTCTACGACACCGACACGATCGGCGTCTTCGTCGACGGCGCGCTGCAGGCCGTGCACGCGTTCCCGCGCGGGACCGTCACGGTGGCGTCGGCGGGGTCGTTGTTCCTCGGCACGGACGCGCAGGGCGGGTCCCACTTCGACGGTGCGCTCGCGGCCGTCCGCTGGTCCGACGACGTCCCCTCGGCCCTCGAGGCGCTGCTCGACGCGCACCGCACCGCGCCCGAGTGGTACCTGAGCTACAAGGAGGAGTCGCTCGTCCTAGCGGGGCTCGACCTCGGCGACCCGCGCTCGCCGGTCACCTGGTCCCCCGGCATCGGCGCGTCCACGCAGGCCTACCAGAACGGCCTCCTCATGTACGCGGAGGACGCGGGCGTCGCGTTCGAGATGCACGGCGCGATCTGGCAGCTCTACACCTCGCTCGCCGACCCGACGCCCCTCGGCGCGCTCGTCAGCGACGAGACGGACAGCCGCGCGTCGGGCGGGCGCAAGTCGCTGTTCACGGGCGGCGGCATCTACTGGTCGGCGGGGACGGGCGCGTTCCCCGTCGTCGGGCACCTCTACCTGTCCTACGAGCGGCTGAACGAGGCCGCCGGGCTGGGGTTCCCGACCGCCTTCGCGGGCGCGGTCCCCGGCGGCCTCGAGCAGGTCTTCCAGAACGCGCGGCTCTACCTCAAGTCGGGGGCGACCGTCGCGCACGAGCTGCACGGCGGGATCCTCGCCCACTTCCTGGCGACGGGCGCCACAGGCGCCTGGGGCTTCCCGCTCACCGACGAGAGCGACGTCGTGCGCGACGGCGCCGCGATCGGGCGGTACAACGAGCTCGAGAACTGCACGATCTACTGGTCGGGGGCGAGCGGCGCGTTCGAGGTGCACGGCGACATCCGGGCCAAGTACCGCTCGCTCGGCGGTCCGGGCGGGCAGCTCGGCTTCCCGACGTCGGACGAGGGCGACATCCCCGGCGCACCTGCGCCCGCACGGTTCAACACGTTCCAGAACGGCAGCCTGCTGTGGTTCGGGTCGTTCGACGGGATGATCGTCGCGACGTCGTTCTCGCTGTTCCTCAGCACCGTGAACACCGTCGAGTCCGAGGGCCTGTTCATGGGCGAGAACGACGTCTACCTGCGGGCCACGGTGACCGACGGCGGGGCGACCGTCGTCAACCAGCGCTGGCCCGCGTCGGGCGACGCCGGCGGGCACAACGTCGTCCAGCCCAACCTCCGGCTGCCCGCCCAGGGCGGCATCGTCACCAACCGCGCCGACCAGGTCCTCACCGTCACGGTCGACGTCTGGGACTCCGACGACGGCGCGCCGTTCGGCGGCGGCGACGATCACCTCGGCACGTGGACCACGCAGCTCACGATGGCGAACGGCTGGGGCCTGCGCGACTCCGGCGGGGTGCTCCACTCGGGGCGCTTCTCGAACATCAACGACATCGTCCTGTCCGTGCAGCCGACCCCGCCGCCCGGGGGCTTCTCAGCGAACGACCACTGGTGGGCCGTCACCAACACGGGCACGCAGGACATCGCGTACACCGACTACGCGACCGCGTTCAGCGACGTCGACTCCTCGCCCGAGTGGTGGGACCTCGACGACGACCTCGACCGCCTGTTCTACGCGCTCGTCGTCGACGGGCTCGCGCGCGGCGGCAACTGCTTCGGCATGAGCCTCGAGTCGATCTACGTCGACAAGGGCCAGAGTGCGTTCAGCCTCCCGCTGTCGCGCTTCCGTGACTGGAACCAGCTCCGCCAGACGTTCAACGTCAAGCACCAGTACCAGGTGGGGTCGGCGCCGATCTGGTGGTTCGTCGACCAGTTCCTGTCGGGCCACACCCACGACCCGAAGACCGTGTTCCTGGAGACGCAGGCCGCTGCCGCCCGCGGCGACGACCCCGTCCTCTGCATCGCCCAGAACACCGATTTCAGCGGGGCGCCGCACTGCATCCGACCCATCGGCTGGGACACCTCGACGAGCCCGTGGACGATCACCGTCCACGACCCGAACTTCCCCAGCACGAGCCGCACGCTCCAGGTCGACCCGAACGCCAACACGTTCCACTACGCGGGCGCGGGCGCCACGTACGACGGGACGTCGTCGAGCGGGGGACGGATGCACTACATGCCGTTCCACCTGCTCAGCTCGCGCGAGCACACACCCGTGTGGGACGCGATCCTGCTGATCCTCGCGGGCACCGTCCTGATCCTCGGCTCCGACACCGAGACCGTCTCCATCACCGACCTCCAGGGCAACGACCTCGACGGGTTCGGGGCGCGGGGGCGGCAGCTCGAGGCGTCCGGGGCGTCGCTCGAGGGGATGTTCGTGGGCGTCAACGGCTACAACGCGGGACGCACCACGGGCGCCGGCAGGACCGCGCAGCTCCGGCCCGGCGACGGACCCATCATCAGGGACCCCGGCGACGACGGACCCGTCCGCGTCCCGCCCGTCCGCGTCCCGCCGATCCACCCCGGACCGATCGTCACCGGACCTGCCGTGACCCCGCTGGGGCGGCCCGTCGCCGGGGAGGTCATGCTGCGCCGTCGGACGACGGTCCGGGACGTGACCCTCGGGCTCCGGCCGCCGGTCCGCGGCGTCCTCGGCTCGGTCACGCTCAAGCAGGTCGCGGCCGGCGGTGTGACCCGGTCCCGGGTCGCGGGCGCCCTCGCCCAGGACCCGGCGGTCAGCGGGTCGCTCGGCGACGCCACGGTCCACGAGGTCGCGGGCGACCCGAAGCTGGTGGCCCGGCTCACCCCCGCCGCGCAGGCGGCCATCGGCGCGCTCCAGGTCGCGGCCACCGCGTCCGACTACGTGCACCAGGTCAAGGCGGTCCGCGGCGGCAACCTCGACTACGCCGTCCGCGACGGCCTGTCGAAGCTGCACCTCACGGCGCCCGTCGCGTCGGGCGAGACGGCGTCGCTGGCGCTCAGCGGGCTGGGCACGGCCCGCACCGTCCTGGGCGTGACCGCCCAGCACGACAAGGCGGCGAGCGTCCGCATCGACCAGAAGCTCGGCGTCACGGGCGACTCGCTGAGGCTCACGCTCGACGGCGTCCCCCTGACCGGCGGCCAGCTCGCGCAGATCAACGCGAAGCCGGGCATCGGCGGCGTCGAGGTCGTGTCCGGCGGGGCGCACGTCGACGTGGCGGTCTCCGTGGACGCCGTCGTCGACGGTCGGACCACGAGCCACCGGTTCAGCGTGCCCCTGCAGGACGGCGTCCGGATCGACCCGGCGTCCGTGCTCTCCGCGGGTGGTCTGGGCGTCAGCGCGATCGGCCAGATGTTCGGGCCGTCGCTGTCGAAGTCGGTCCTGCCGTCGCAGTGAGCCCTCCACGACCCCGGTCGGGCTCCGGGGCCAGAGGTCGCACGACCTCTCAGCGTCGCCCGGTGGTGCGGTCCAGCACCGCCGGGCGACGCGCGTCGTCCACGTGCACGACGACGTCGGCCTCGTCCGACGGCTGCACCTCGCGCTCGTAGCGGTCGTAGGCAGGCAGGGTCCACCGCTCGTCGTCGGGGGTGCGCCGGCGCAGCGTCGCAGCCCTCGCCGCCAGGTGGACCGCGAGGTCGGCGGGCAGCCCCTGCCCCAGGAGGAGGGCACCGTCGAGCAGGAGGACGGACCCGGGCGGCGCCTGCCGGGCCGGCTCCCGGGTGGGCCGGTCGGTCGCGGGGTCGCGCAGGCTCGGCGTGAACCGTCCGGACCCGCCGGGAGCGAACGGTCGCAGCACCTCGCGCTCGAGCGCGGCGGCGTCGAGCCACGACTCGTACAAGGCGTCGGGGTCCTCGTGGCCGCGCTCGAGCCGCAGCGACGCGGCGCGCAGGAACGTCGTCGCGCTGACCCGGAACGCCTCGTGGCCCGCCGCCCGCAACGGCTCGACGAGGGCGTCCGCCCAGCCGGACGGATCCGTCGAGGGGTGCCCGTCGACCAGCACCCGCACCCGCCGTCCGGTCCCCGCGCCGCCCGGCCCGGTCAGCCCCACGACCCGCGCGACGACCAGCTCGACGACCCCGTCCCGACTCGTCGGCTGCACTCCCACTCCCCCAGCATGCCGGGTCGGGCACGTCGTGGCGCAGCCGGCTCCCGCCACTCCCCCGCCCCCGCCCCCGCGTCCCCCTCGCGCTGAGTGCGTACTTTTTGTGCGACACGCCGGGTGTGTCGCACAAAAGGTACGCACTCAGCGCGAGGAGGGAGGGTGCGGGTAGGTGCGACCGCGGCGTCCGAGGCCGTAGCGTCCGGCGACATGAGCTTCGACTACGACGTGGTGGTCGTCGGATCCGGGTTCGGCGGCAGCGTGGCCGCCCTCCGGCTGACGGAGAAGGGCTACCGGGTCCTCGTCCTGGAGGCGGGGCGCCGGTTCGCGGACGACGAGTTCGCGCGCACGTCCTGGCACCTGCGCGACTTCCTGTGGGCGCCGACGCTGGGGTGCTTCGGGGTCCAGCGGATCGCGCGGCTGCGGAACGTGCTGGTCCTCGCGGGTGCGGGCGTGGGCGGCGGCTCGCTCGTGTACGCGAACACGCTGTACCGGCCGATGGACGCGTTCTACGAGGACCCCGCGTGGGGCCACCTGACCGACTGGAAGGCAGAGCTCGCGCCCTACTACGACCAGGCGTCGCGCATGCTCGGCGTCACCGACCTCCCGCACGAGTCCCCCGCGGACGGCGTGATGCGCCGGGTCGCGGACGAGATGGGCGTCGGTTCCTCCTTCCGGACGGCCCCGGTGGGCGTGTTCTTCAACCCCGGGCCCGACGGCGCACCCCGCCCGGGCGAGGCGGCCGCGGACCCGTTCTTCGGCGGGGTCGGGCCGGAGCGCCGGGGCTGCCTGGAGTGCGGCGAGTGCATGACGGGCTGCCGGCACGGCGCCAAGAACACGCTGGTGAAGAACTACCTGCACCTCGCGGAGCGGGCCGGCGCCGAGGTCCGGGCGCTGACCACCGTGACGGATCTCGTCCCGTTGCCGGGCGGCGGCTACGAGGTCCGGACGCGACGCACCGGTGGCGTGCGCCCCCCGCGCGAGGCGACCCCCGCGGACGGCGACCGGACCGCCCAGGGTGAGGGACGTCGTCGGGGGCGGGTCACCGCCGCGCAGGTGGTGCTGGCCGCGGGCGCCCTGGGGACGCAGAAGCTGCTGCACGCGCAACGCGACCGCGGGAACCTCCCGCACCTCTCGCCACGTCTGGGTGCGCTCACCCGGACGAACTCGGAGGCGCTGCTCGGGGCGATAGCCGGGGACGACGGCGTCGACTACTCGCGGGGCGTCGCGATCACGTCGTCGTTCTACCCGGACGCGCACACCCACGTGGAGCCCGTCCGGTACGGGCGCGGGTCGAACGCGATGGGGCTGCTGCAGACGGTCCTCACGGACGGGCGGTCGGCGACCGGGCGCGCGCGGTGGCGCACCTGGCTCGCGGAGCTGTGGCGGCAGCGGCGCGACCTGCGGAAGCTCTACGACCTGCGGGGCTGGTCGCAGCGGACGGTGATCGCGCTCGTCATGCAGTCCGACGACAACTCGATCACCACGTACACGCGGCGCGGTCTGCTCGGGCGCCGCATGACGTCGCGGCAGGGGCACGGCGCCCCCAACCCGAGCTGGATCCCGGCCGCGAACGAGGCCGTGCGGCGCATGGCGAAGGTCATGCGCGGGACACCCGGCGGCACGATCGGCGAGCCGTTCGACGTGCCCATGACCGCGCACTTCATGGGCGGGTGCGCGATCGGGGCGTCGGCCGCCGAGGGCGTCGTCGACCCGTACCTGCGGGTGTTCGGGCACGAGGGGCTGCACGTCGTGGACGGGTCGGCGATCTCGGCGAACCTCGGCGTCAACCCGTCGCTCACCATCACCGCGCAGGCGGAGCGGGCGTTCGCGCTCTGGCCCAACCGCGGCGACGACGACGCCCGGCCCGCCCTCGGCGAGCCGTACGTGCCGCTGGCGCCGGTCGGGCCTCGGTCGCCGGTCGTGCCGGCGTCGGCGCCCGGCGCGCTCCGCCTGCCGACGCTCCCGGTCGTCGAGGTCCGCCACGGCCCCGCCGCCCACGTCCACCCCCCGACCCCGAAGTAGTACGGCATCCGGGGTACCTCGCGAAGTAGTACGGCATCCGGGGTACCTCGCGAAGTAGTACGGCGAGGTCACACGCCGGAGGCCGCGCCGATGACCGCGCGAGGGTCGGCGGCGCCCGCGCGCACGCCCTCGTCGGTCACGTCGACGAGGTGCGCGTGCCCGAACCCGACGCCCGGCGCGGCCTCGACGACGTCGTGCCCGCGCTCACGCAGGCCCGCGGACCAGGGGCTGCCGTGCTCGACCTCGACCCGGACGGCGTTCTCCCACGTGTCGAAGCCGGTGTCCCCGCTGTCGAGGCGCCACCGCGGCGCGCCGATGGCCTCGCCCGCGCTCACGCCGCCGACGAGCAGCCGGGCGAGGATCTGGAGCAGCAGCTGCGGCTGCGAGTCGCCGCCCATCGACCCGACGACGGCGCGCAGCGACCCGTCCGGCCGCGTCACCAGCGCCGGGGTGAGGGTGTGCGGCGGGCGACGCCCGGGCCCGTACTCGGCCGGGTGTCCCGGGCGCAGGTTGAAGCCGACGCCGCGGTTCTGCAGGTTGATCCCTGTGCTCGGCTCGAACAGCAGGCTCCCGAAGCCCGCCGCGTTCGACTGGATGAGCGACACCGCCAGCCCGTCGCCGTCGACGGCGCACAGGTAGGTGGTGTCCCCGTCGCGCTGCGGCGGGTCGAACCGGGCCGACCGGCGGTCCGGGTCGATGCCGGCGCGGCGCTCGGCGGCCGACTCGAGGGGCGGCGTCGCGTCCTCGTGCAGGACGTCGAGCCGGTCGTGCCCGGCCGCGCGAGCCGCCTCGACGAGGACGTGCGCCCACAGGGGGTCGTCGACGTCGGCGGGCAGGTCGAGGCCGTCGGCGATCTCCGCCGCGAGCGGCAGCAGGTAGCCCTGCGACACCGGCGGGGTGCTCCACAGCGTGTGCCCCCACGCACGGGCCGCGACCGGCGTGACCCAGTTCGCCTGGTGCCGGGCGAGGTCCGCGGCGTCGTACTCGGCGCGCACCCCGTCGCGCGCGGCAGCCGCGCCCAGCGCCAGCAGGCCCGCGCCGAACTCGCCCCCGTAGAACGCGGCGCGGCCGTCCGCGGCGATCGCCTTGAGCGTCCGCGCCACGCCCGGCCGGCGCACGACGGCGCCCGCGTGCGTCGCGGCCAGCAGGTCGCCCGCGCCGTCGACGCCCTCGAGCCGGGCGGCCGGCCGCACCATGATCGGCGACGCCGGGAAGCCGTCCTCCGCGAGCCGGACCGCCGGCGCGACGAGGTCCGCGAGCTCGCGCGTCGCGTACCGGGCGTGCAGGGCGAGGACGCCGTCGACGCAGCCCGGGATCGGCACGGACCGGATGTCCCCGTGGAACGGCATCGTGGTCCGGCCCTCGGCGCGCAGCCGCTCCGGGTCGGCGCCCGACCCCGCACGGCCCGACGCGTCGAGCGCCGCCGGTGCGCCCGCGCCGTCGTGCACGAGGGCGAACAGGTCACCGCCGAGCCCGCACAGGTGCGGGGCGGTGACCGCGAGCACGGCGTGGGCGGCGATCGCGGCGTCGACGGCGTTGCCGCCGTCCGCGAGGACCTCGACGCCGGCGGCGGTGGCGAGGTGGTCGACCGTGCACACCATCCCGCGCGGGGCGTACCGGGTGGCGTCGGAGAAAGCGCTGGTCACGGGACGACAGTAGCCCCGCAGCCGCCCGCGGCGGCGACCGAGACGGGCCGCCGTCCACGGATAGCCTGGCCCGATGCACCTGCAGGAGATCTTCGGGCTCGACGGCCGCACCGCACTCGTGACGGGAGGAAGCTCGGGGATCGGGCGGGCGATCGCGAGCGCGCTCGCCGCGGCCGGGGCGCACGTGCTCGTCGCGGCCCGCACGCGCGCGACGATCGACGCGACCGTCGCCGCGATCCGGGCGGACGGCGGGTCGGCGGACGGCGTCGTCGCCGACCTCGCGACGCGGTCCGGTGCCCATGCCCTCGCCGACGCCGTCGGAGACGTGGACGTGCTGGTCAGCTCAGCCGGCATCAACCTCCGCCCACTCATGGCCGAACTGGACGACGCCACCTGGGACGCGACGATGGCCGTCAACCTCGACGCGCCGTTCGTCCTCGGGCAGCGGCTCGCACCCGGGATGGCGCGCCGGGGCTACGGGAGGCTGATCCACATCAGCTCGCAGCAGGCGCACCGGGCGTTCGCGTCGAGCGGGGCCTACGGCGCCTCGAAGGCGGGCCTCGAGGGGCTGACACGGTCGCAGGCCGAGGCGTGGTCCAGCCGCGGCGTGACGGCCAACGTGCTGGTCCCCGGGTTCGTGCCGACGCCGCTCAACGAGCGGCTCAGCTCCGACCCCGCGACCGTCGAGGCGCTCGCCGCCCGCACGCTCGTCGGCAGGAACGGGCGGCCCGAGGACTTCGCCGGCCCCGCCGTGTTCCTGGCGAGCCCCGCGTCCGCGTACGTCACGGGCCAGTCGATCGCCGTCGACGGCGGGTTCTCGGTGCACTGAGCGCGGGAGGCGCGGACGCGCCGCGCGCGGGGCGCACGAGACGAGGACTCAGCGTGCGAGGTCTGCCCGACGGTCGTAGTCGCCGCGGGCCGCGATCACGTCCTCGACGTGCTGCACCGACCACTCCGTGAGCGCCTTCAGCGGTTCGCGGAGCGTCTGGCCGAGCGCGGTCAGCTCGTACTCGACGTGGGGCGGGACCTCCGGGTAGACGGTCCGGCGGACCAGCCCGTCCCGTTCGAGACCGCGCAGGGTCTGGGTGAGCATCTTCTCGCTCACGCCCGCGAGGACGCGCCGGAGCACGCTGAACCTCGCGCTCCCGTTCCTGCCGAGCTCGCCCAGCACGAGTACCGCCCACTTGCTGCCGATGTGGTCGAGCAGGTCGCGCGACGGGCAGCCGCGCTCGTACGGATCGAACGACCGCGTGCGCTCGACCACGTTCTCCACCGTCATGGGGGTCTCACCTCGTCACTTTCGCCGGGGTTCGTACCGTACCAAAAGGTGGCTACTTCCCAACGGTGAGCATCGACGTCAGGCTGCTTCTGCTCGCCCACGGCGGGCACGTCAGTCGTACGCGAGAACGGAAGGACCACCATCATGTCGATCGTCGTCACCGGAGCCACCGGTCACCTCGGCAGGCTCACCGTCGAGGCGCTGCTCCGCCGCGGCGTCCCCGCCACGGACGTCGTCGCGACGGGCCGCGACACCACCACGATCACCGATCTGGCGGATCGCGGTGTCGTCGTGCGCCGAGCCGACTTCGGGGACGCCGACAGTCTCGCCGAGGCGTTCCGGGGTGCCGACAAGTTGTTGCTCGTGTCGGCCTCCGTTCCCGTGGAAGATCGGGTCGCCCACCACCGCAGGGCGATCGACGCCGCGGTGGCGGCAGGCGTCTCGCTCGTCGCCTACACGAGCACGACGCACGCCGACCGCGCGACCACCGTCATCGGCGCCACGCACGGCGAGACCGAACGCTACCTGCGGGACCGGGCGGTCCCTCGTGTGCTGCTCCGGAACGGGTGGTACCTGGAGAACTACGTCGAGCAGCTCCCGCAGATCCTCGCGCACGGCACGCTCGTCGGCGCCGCCGGCGACGGGAGGATCAGCCTGGGCTCCCGTGCGGACTACGCGGAGGCGGCCGCCGTCGTCCTCACGACCGAGGGCCACGCCGGAGCCGTCTACGAGCTCGGCGGGGACACGTCGTTCACGCTGGCGGAGGTCGCCCAGGCCATCTCCTCCGCGTCCGGGGAGCACGTCTCCTACGTCGACCTTCCCGTGAGCGAGCTGGCGGGCAGGCTCGCCGCCGCGGGCCTGCCGGTCCCGCTCGCCGAGGTCCTCGCGGACGCCGACCTGGGGATGAGCCGCGGCGAGATGGAGACCGACTCCGGCGACCTGTGCCGGTTGATCGGCCGGGCGCCCGTCTCGCTCGCCGACGCCCTCGCAGCAGCCGTGCGCGAGGTGCGGCGACCGGGTTCGGCGGTCGAGCGGGTCTGAGGCGGAGGGTGAGGGATTCGAACCCCCGGTCCCTTGCGGGACAACGGTTTTCAAGACCGTCACATTAGGCCGCTCTGTCAACCCTCCTCGCGCCGAGGCGCGCGCCGCCATTCTTCCATGCGCCGGGCACCGGTCCGCACCGCGCGGCAGCGGGTCGTGCGACCCCGGGGCGGCCCGCCACCGGCGCCCGGCCGGGAACGAGGACGGCCCCCGCCTCCCAGCGGGAGGCGAGGGCCGTCGTCGGACGCCGAACCTACTGCGCGGCGCCCTGCTGGGCGCGGAGCTGCTGCATGGCGAGCTGCACGAGCGCGACGAGCGTCTGCTTGGTCGCGGCACGCGAGCGGGCGTCCGTGTAGAGCATCGGGACGTGGCCGCCGATCTGCAGCGCCTCGCGGACGTCCTCGAGGCGGTGCTTGGCGACGCCGTCGAAGCAGTTCACGCCCACGACGAACGGGATGCCGCGCGACTCGAAGTAGTCGATCGCCGGGAAGCACTGGTCGAGGCGCTCGGTGTCGACGAGGACGACGGCGCCGATCGCGCCGCGCACCAGGTCGTCCCACATGAAGAGGAAGCGGTCCTGACCCGGCGTGCCGAACAGGTACAGCCACAGGTTGCCCGGGAGGGCGACGCGGCCGAAGTCCATGGCGACGGTCGTGGTGGTCTTGCGGTCGCTCACGCCACCGGCGTCGTCGACGCCCACCGAGTGCTCCGTCATCGCGGCCTCGGTGTTGAGGGGCTCGACGTCGGAGATCGACCCGATGAACGTCGTCTTGCCGACGGCGAAGCCACCGGCGACGACGATCTTCACGACGGTCGGCGCGGCGCGGCCGACCTCGGCCGCGGTGCCCTGCGACCCGTCGTGGGCGGTCTGCTGCACCGGTGCAGCGGGACCGCCGTCGGTCGGGACACCACGGAGCACGGGCGGCGCGGGCTGCGTCGCCACGGGCTGCGGGGCGGCCGGCGCTCCGGCCGGGCCCCCGACGCCGACCGAGGTGCGCACGGGCGCGCCCGGTGCGGACTCAGAGGGAGGAAATGCCATTGAGAACACTCTCCAGGACGCTCAGCGACAGGCCCGGGTTGTGACCGTGGCCGGTGTGCACGTTGACAGGGGTGGACGTGTGGACGGTGACGTAGCCCTCGTCGGACAGGTCCGCGACGAGGATGCGGACGACACCGAGGGGCAGGCGCAGGAGTGCGGAGAGCTCCGCGACCGAGACGTAGTTGTGAGCGGCGTGCTGGAGGATCGCACGCTTCTCGGGCGGCAGGCCGTACCCGTTCACCGCGCCCGGCATCACCTCGACGAGCGCTTCGAGCGGAAGGTCCGACGTCGCGGAGCGCACGCGGCCGCCCGTCACCGCGTACGGGCGCACCGTGGCGGCCTCGTACACCTCGCCGGGGGGCACGGGTACGGCTGGGATGCCGCCCGGGACCGTGTTCGTCACCGACCTCACCTCGTCCTGGTGGTCAGCCCTGCGACGCGCGCGTGGCGCCGTCGACGGGCAGGTTGCCCCGCATCTCGGAGATGAGCTGCGGTGTCAGCGTGGCCTCGGTCCGCGAGACGAGCATCGCCATCTCGTAGCCGATCAGGCCGACGTCACAGTTTGACTCAGCGACGACGGAGAGAACAGACCCGTTCGAGATGTTCATCAGGAACAGGAAGCCGTTGTCCATCTCGATGATGGCCTGGCGCACGTTGCCACCACCGAGCTGGCGGGCTGCGCCGCGCGTGAGGCTCGACATGCCGGAGACGATCGCCGCCAGCTGGTCGCCGCTCGTGCGGTCCAGCTTCTCCGACATCGCCATGAGGAGACCGTCGGCGGACACGACGAGCGTGTGACGGCTCCCGGGCACCGTGCGCACGAAGTTGTCGAGGAGCCACCCGAACGTGGTTGCCTCGGTGCTGAGTGCGTTCACTCTTCCTCCAGGTCAGGTGCTGCGTTCTGCAGCACGTCTTCGTTCGCCCGTCTCGCGACTCCACGGCCGGGCCGGGGCTGTGCTAGGCGCGGGACCCGTCCCCTGCGGTTCCCGGTCCGTCGGTGCGGCCGTACGGTCCACCGAACGCGGCCTCGAACTCGGCGTCGAGATCCACGGAAGGCTGGCCGACCGCATCCTCGCGCGCCCGGCGGGTCGCGCTCTGGAACGCCCGGAGCCGTTCGCGCAGCACCTCGGCGTCGCGGTCGATCCGGTCGTTCGCGCTCTGCTGACCCGTCGACTCCTGCTGGCGGCGCGCGCGCCGCGTGAGGGTCGGTCCGGTCGTCAGCTCGACGACCGGCTGGTAGGTCGCGCCCGTGGGCGCCGGGTCGAACGAGTTCGTGCGCAGCAGCGTCGTCATCTCCTCGTACAGGACCGAGGAGGCGAGCCACTCGGACTTCGCGGTCACCGGGTCGACGACGTACTCCGGGTCCAGGGGGTCGAGCGAGCGCGGGCGCAGCGTGCGGCCCGTGAGCTCGGGGCCGGCGAGCGTCGGCGGCGCCGCGGCGGGCGGTGCCGGCACGGGCTCGTACGCGGGCGCCGGCTCGTACGCCGGGGTGGGCTCGTACGCGGCCGCGGGAGCGGCGGGAGCGGGCTCGGCGGGAGCCGGCTCGGCGGGCGCGTACGGGGCCGACGGCTCGGACGACGACGCCACGGCCGGACCCTGGTATGCCTCGAAGGCCGCAGGCTCGGGCTCCGCGCCGGGCAGCGCGGACGTCCGGGTCACGCCCGTCAGCCCGAGCGCCTCGGCGGAGTGGATGGACGACGCCGGCACGACGGGGGTCGGCTGCGTGAGCGTGCGGAGCGCGTCCGTGTACGCCTGCTGGGAGTAGCCGCGGCGGAACCAGCCCCGGTTGCGCTTGGCGGCCTCGCGCACGTCGCGCCGCGTCGGCAGGTTCGTGAGCAGGTCGTCGAACGCGGGCAGCGCCTGCTCGAACATCGTCGCGTCGTCACCCTGCGGCTCGACGTCGGCGACCGGGGTCGCGTCGGCCGGTGCGGCCGCGGCGAAGGCGTCGGGCGCATAGGCGGGTGCCGCGTCGTCGAGCGCGGGCTCGGCGGCCGCGAGGGCCTCCGCCTGCTGACGGCCGAAGTAGCCCCCGAGGTCCGAGTAGGGCGACGACGGCGTGCCCTCGGCTGCCGGCTCCCACAGCGCCGAGGCGGCCTCCGCCTCGGACAGCGCGGCGGGTGCCTGCTCGCCGCGGGACGGCAGGGCGGGCTCGCCCTGGACGAACTGCGGCTCCCAGGACGTCGAGGTGTCCTCGAGCTGCTGGAACGCGCTCGTGTCGACCTCGGGGACCGAGGGCGCGTACGAGTACGGCGCGGGCGGTGCCGGCGGGACGTCGGTGACGAGAGCCGGGGGCGTCCACGACGACGCGGGCGCAGGCTCGACGGCCGGGGGCTCCGCGACGGTCGGCTCCTCGGGGGCGACCAGCGACTCGTACGACGGCGCGTCGTCCGCCGGGGCGACCGGGGCCACGCCCGGGACGGCCGCGGTGGCGGACGTCGGCTCGCCCGTCTCGACCTGCTGGTTCAGCTGCGTCATCGACCGGAAGCCCGAGAACATCGAGGTCCGGACGACGTCGTCGGGCACGGCCACGAGGTCGACCGACGTCTCGTCGGGGAGCTGGTGCGGCTCGGCGGCGGACGGCTCGAGCGAGAGGGACGGCTCGGGAGCGAGCAGCGGCGTGGGCTCCGGGAGCGCGGGCGTCTCGCGGCGGCGGCTCGGCAGCGACCCGCCGGACGAGGACGACGCCTGCGTCGGGGGCGTCCAGCCGGACGACTCGGCGCCGAGGTCCGCGGAGAGCTCCGGCGTGTTGAGCGGCGGGAGGACGAGGTTCGCGGCGCTCGACGTGGGCGCGGACGGGGCCGCGCCACGGACCGGGAGCCCGCTGCCGACGGTGTCGGGCGCACCCTCGGGGGTCCCCGTGCGGCGCTTGGGCATGCCCGTCGCCGTCGTGCCGTCGGTGAGCGCCGCCAGGTCGACCGGGACCGCCACCTCGGGCTCGGGCTGCGGGAGCGGCAGCGGACCCGACGGGTGGCTCGACGACGCGGGCGTGCGCGCCGGAAGGCTGTCCGGGGCGGAGCCGCGCCCGAGCTGCCCGACGGCCGCCTGCGTCTCCGCGGCGAGCGGGTCGGTCGGCTCCGGCAGGGGCACGTTCGAGTCGGCGACGAAGAGGACCGTGGGGAACGACACGACGGCCGTGGTGCCCTGGCCGTTGTCGCCCGACGACGTGAACTCGACGGTGGCGCCGAGGCGCTGCGCGAGCCGGCCGACCACGTAGAGGCCGAGCCGCTGCGCACCGAGCACCTCGGAGGCGCCCGACGACGTGACGCGCGACCGCGCCTCCGCGAGCTCCTCCGGGCCCATGCCCAGGCCGTAGTCGCGGATGATGATCTGCACGCCCGACGACGTGCGGTTCGTCGAGACCTCGACGGGGGTGTGCGGCTCCGAGAAGCGCGTCGCGTTCTCGAGCAGCTCGGCGAGCAGGTGCGCCGCGGAGAGCGCGTTGTGACCGAGCATCAGCGGGTCGACCGGGAGGATGAGGCGCACGCGGTCGTACATCTCGATCTCGGACGACGCCGTACGGATGACGTCCGAGGTCGGCATGGGCTGGCGGACGCGACGACCCGAGTCGATGCCCGCGAGGACGAGGAGCGACTCCGCGTTACGACGCATCCGGGTCGCGAGGTGGTCGAGCCGGAACAGGTTCGACAGCGAGCTCGGGTCCTCTTCGGTGCGCTCCAGGTCGTCGAGGAACGACAGCTGCCGGTTGAGGAGCACCTGGTCGCGGCGGGCGACGTTGACGAACATCTCGGCGATGGAGCCGCGGAGGGCCGCCTGCTCCTTCGCGACGGTGATGGTCGTGGCGTTCACGTCGTTGAACGCGCGGGCGAGCTGCCCGACCTCGTCGTTCGACTCGACCGGGATCTCCTCGAGCGCGAGGTCCGGGCCGCGGCCGGGCTCGGCCACCTGCTCGACGAGCGTCGGGAGCTCCTCCCGGACCGTCGAGGCCGCATCGGTGAGGCGACGCAGCGGGCGGACGATCGTGCGGGCGATCGCGAGGGCGATGATCACCGAGAGCGCGAACGCGAGGACGCCGATGCCGAGCGTGATGGCCGCGCGCGTGGTCGCGGACGACTGCAGGTCGGCCGCCTTGGCGTCGACGGCGGTGGCGACGTCGTCGCGCATGGACGCCGTCGCGGCCGTCTGGTTCTGGGACAGCTCGACCCACTGGTTGGCGTTCGCCGCCGAGGCTGCGGAGACCTCGGACGACCGGATCGCGTTGCGGAGGATCTGGTACGGCCCGGACACCGACGGCACGTCGGCGTGGATGCCGAGCGCAGAGAGCGTGTTGGAGAGCTGGCTGGCGCGCGTCGTGTCGTCGGAGATGAGACCCGAGATCTGCACGGCGTTGGCGACGACGCCGGCCCCGACGAGCTGGTCCAGCGTCGCGTTCTTGTCGAACTTGTCGCTGAGGACGAGGTAGCCGCCGGCCGTCTCGGTGTGCATCTGGTTCGTGAGCGTCGCCGCCGAGTTGTACGCGTCGACGATCTGCGCGAGCGTGCGGTCCGCGGCGGTCTCGGAGAGCAGGGTCCCGATGTTCGTCGCGAGGCCGAGGACGTTCTCGTACGAGTTGTCGACGTACGTCGACGTCAGCTTGGACGAGCCGGTCTGCTCCGCGACGTCGAACTGGCGGCGGACGGTCTCGAGCCGGTCCTTGGCCGCGAGCGACGTCGTGATCGTCGAGGTGAGCTGGTTGTTGTACTGCCCCAGCGACAGGTCGCGCAGCTGCCGGTCGCGATTGGCGAGCGTCGTGTCGGTGAGGTTGCGAGCCTTCTTCAGCTCGGCCATGCCGGCAGCGACCTGGTCGGGGTCGACCAACGACGCGACGACCTCGCCCTTCGCGTTGGTCGGGCTCTGTGCGGCCGTCACCTGGCTGGTCGCGAACCGCTCCGCCTGGACGGCGTCGAGGAACGCGTCCTGGCTCGCGAAGACGGACGTCAGCTGGTGCGCCGCACGCGCCTCGCGCGCGTCGGCGATCGCCTGGGACGAGATGTACGCGGCGGCCACGAAGAGGACGAGGACCGGCACAGCGAGGGCGGCGAGGATCTTCCCTCGAACGCTCAACCTGCGGAGCATACGCACCTTCCTGTCGACGCTGTGACCAGCGCCTTCTCCTGCCGGGACGGCTCGCGCACGTCACGGGACCGCGCGCGTAGGGCAACGCCACGAACGAACTTCCCGCTAACTATCCGGGATCGAGCCACGATCACCTAATCCGGACCACGGCCCGGGCCAGCCCCCACCGGCGTCGGGGCCCGCGGTGCGAGCGGGCGTCCGAGCGCCTCCCACCTTCGGCGATGACCACCCCCGAGCGCAACCCCCTCCGCCTAGGCTCGTGGACATGCGCGCCGTCGAGATCACCCGCCCGGGCGGGCCCGAGCAGCTGCACGTCCGCGAGGTCGAGGACCCGCGCCCGGGACCGGGCGAGGTGCTCGTCGAGGTCGCGGCCGCGGGGGTCAACCGAGCCGACCTGCTGCAACGCGAGGGCCACTACCCGCCGCCCCCCGGCGCGCCACCGTGGCCCGGGCTCGAGGCCTCGGGGACCGTCGTCGCTCTCGGGGACGACCTGGACACCTGGGCCGTCGGGGACCGCGTCGCGGCCCTCGTGTCCGGCGGCGGGTACGCCGAGCTCCTCGCCGTGCCGACCGGCCAGCTCCTCCGGGTGCCCGACCACCTCGACCTCGTCGACGCCGCAGGGCTTCCCGAGGCCGTCTGCACCGCCTGGAGCAACCTCACCGGACCCGGACGCCTCGGGGTGGGTCCGGCGTCGGGCGCGCGGGTGCTCGTGCACGGTGGCTCGGGCGGGATCGGCACGGTCGCGCTGCAGCTCCTCGCCGCGCAGGGCGCCTGGGTCGCGACGACGGCCGGCGGCACCGAGCGGACCGCCCGGTGCCGCGAGCTCGGCGCCGACCTCGCGGTCGACCACCGGACCGAGGACTTCGTCACGGCGGTCCGCGAGGCGACGGGCGGACGCGGGGTCGACGTCGTGCTCGACGTCGTGGGCGGGGCCTACCTGGGACGCAATCTCGAGGTCCTCGCCGACGAGGGCCGCCTCGTCGTGATCGGCACGCAGCGCGGCCGGAACGCCGAGCTCGACCTGGGCGCCGTGATGGCGCGCCGCCTCACGGTCACGGGGACGACGCTGCGCTCGCGCAGCCTCGAGGCCAAGGCGGCGATCGTCGCGGACGTCGCGGCGCACGCGTGGCCCTGGCTCGACGACGGCCGCCTGCGTCCCGTCGTCGGCGCCCGGGTCCCGCTCGACGAGGCACCGCGCGCCCACGAGCTCGTCGAGTCGGGGACGGTCTTCGGCAAGGTGCTGCTGCTCCCCTGACGGGGCAGACTGGACGGCATGCCCGACGACGCACAGCAGCAGGTCCCCCCGCCGCCCGACGACGCGGAGCAGGACACCGACCAGGAGCGTGACGACGAGGACCAGGCCGAGCGCGAGGCCCGGCGAGCGGCTGAGGAAGCGGTCCGTGAGGCCGCTGCGGCGCAGCAGGCGTCGCAGCTGATCCTCCCGCCCGGTGTCACGGTGTCGGGCGAGGACGCGGGCGAGGAGGGCGAACGCGCCTCGATCGAGGAACCCGCGAAGGTCATGCGGATCGGCACCATGATCAAGCGCCTGCTCGACGAGGTCCGCGAGTCCCCGCTCGACGAGGCCGCGCGCGCCCGCCTCGCGTCGATCCACGAACGGTCGCTCCACGAGCTCGAGGACGGCCTCTCCCCCGACCTCATCGACGAGCTGCACCGGATCACGCTGCCGTTCACGGACGACCAGACGCCGTCGGACGCGGAGCTCCGGATCGCCCAGGCCCAGCTCGTCGGCTGGCTGGAGGGGCTGTTCCACGGCATCCAGACGGCGCTCGTGGCGCAGCAGCTCGCCGCGCAGCAGCAGCTCACGCAGATGCGGCGCACCCTGCCGCCCGGACTGTTCGGCCCGTCGGGCCCGGGGCAGCCGGGTCAGGTTCCCGGCGCCCCGGGAGGGTCGCAGGGCGACGACCAGCGCCCCACGCCCGGCCAGTACCTCTGACCCCCGCGAGATACCGAGATCCGGCCGAGATACCGAGGATGCATCGGTATCTCGGCCGGATCTCGGTATCTCGGCGGGTGCTCAGACGAGCGGCGGCGTCTCCGCCGGCGGGGTCCGACGGCGCAGCTGCCCGGTCATGAGCAGCGCGCCCGTGACGCACGCGAGTCCCGCGAGCTCGCCCGCCGACGGCACCTGCTGGAGCCCGAGCGCACCGACGACGGCCGCGGTCGCGGGCAGCAGCGCCATCAGGACGGAGAACGTCGCGGCGCCGACGCGGCGCAGCACGACCTGCTCGAGCGCGTAGGGCACGACCGACGACAGCAGCGCCACGACGACGGCTCGCCACGCGAGGCTCACCTCGGTGAACGCGACCGCTGCCGGGGCGGCGAGGGGCGGCGCGAGCGCGACCGCCCCCACGCTCATCGCGACCGCGAGCGTCGTGATGCCCGAGCCCGCGGCCGCGACGTTGCGCCCCAGCAGGATGTACGCGGCCCAGGCGGCCGCGGCGACCGCGATCGCCACGAGCCCCACGACGACGTCGTGCCGGTCATGCCCCGGCCCGGGGTCCAGCGCGACCCCCGCGAGCAGGACGACCCCCGCGGCCGCGACGACGATCGCGCCGCGCTCGCGCCAGCCGCGCCCCGTGAACGCCGCGACGGCGACGGGCCCGGTGAACTCGATCGCGACCGCCGTCCCGAGCGGCAGGTGGTCGATCGCCACGTAGAACGAGACGTTCATGACGGCCAGCGCGAGCCCGAACGCCACCGCCGCGCGCCACCGGCCCGCCGTCCACCGCTCGCGCCACGGCCGCCGCCACGCGACGAGGACGACGGCGGCGATCGCGGTCCGGAGCCAGGCGACCTCGGGCGCCCCCACGGCGGCGAACAGGCCGACCGCGACCGCAGCGCCGACGTACATCGCCGTCCCCGAGCCGACCAGCACGACCGGCGCGGGCACGCGGTCGAGGGTCCGGCGGCTCACCGCCCGAGCCTACGTGCGCCGACGTCGGGGCAGCAGTGGCGGCCGAGCGTGGTCCGGGGTCGTGGGGCGGTCTTTTCCACCATGGACCGAAACCCCTATGCTCTGGCCGCCCGGCAACGTCGCCGGATACCTTCGAACCACAGGTGGTCATCGATGTCCCTGCCCGAGTCCGTCCGCTCCGTCCTGACGAACTACGCCAACTTCACCGGGCGCGCGCGTCGCTCCGAGTACTGGTGGTTCACGCTGGCGGCCTTCGTCGTCTACGTCGTGCTCGGTTCCCTGGGCCGGGCCAGCTCGATCTTCACGGTCCTGTACCTGCTCGTGGCGCTGGCTCTGCTCGTGCCCAGCCTCGCCGTCGGGGTCCGCCGCCTCCACGACACGGACAAGTCCGGATGGTTCATCCTGCTCGCGCTCGTCCCGCTCGTCGGCGGGATCGTCCTGCTCGTCTTCTACGCCACGGCGGGCACCGACGGCCCCAACCGGTTCGGGCCGTCACCCAAGGCGGCGCCGGTCGGCGCGGCGCCCGCGTACCAGGCCTGACCCACGAGAACGGGCCGCCTCCCACGCAAGGAGGCGGCCCGTCGTCGTCGGGTGCAGGTCAGCCCTTGACGGAGCCGGCCAGGAGCCCGCGGACGAAGTACCGCTGGAGCGCGAGGAACACGACGACCGGGATGACCATCGAGATGAACGCGCCCGCCGACAGCAGGTACCACGCGGTCCCGCGCGAGCCGGTGAGGTCGAACAGGAACTTGGTCATCGGCGCCGTCGCCGTCCCTGGACCCGCGAACGTCAGGGCGACGAGCAGGTCGTTCCACACCCAGAGGAACTGGTAGATGCCGAAGGCCGCGAGCGCGGGCTTGAGCATCGGCAGCATCATCCGGAAGAAGATCGTGACGTGCCCGGCACCGTCGACGCGCGCGGCCTCGATGAGCTCGTTCGGGATCTCCCGCATGAAGTTGTGCAGCAGGAAGATCGCGAGGGGCAGCCCGAACATGGTGTGCGACAGCCAGATCGCCCAGAACGTGCCGTTGAGGTTCAGCTTCACGTAGAGCGTCAGCAGCGGCAGGAGCGTGACCTGGATGGGCACGACCTGGAGCGCGAACACCGCGACGAACAGCACGTTGCGGCCCTTGAACTTCGTCCACGCGAACGCGTACGCCGCGAGGCACGCGAGCAGGATCGGCAGCAGCACCGCGGGGATCGTGATGACGATCGAGTTGATGAGGTACGGCGTCAGGGACGTCGTCTGGCTGGTGTCGAGGACCTGCTTGTAGTTGTCGAGCGTGAAGTCCGGGTTGGTGAAGACGGTCCACCAGCCGGTCTTGTTGATGTCGACCGCCGGCCGGAACGACGTGATGAGCAGGCCGGCCGTCGGGATCGTCCAGACGACCGCGAGGATCACGGCGACGAGCGACGCCCACGGCGAGCTCAGCCCGCGCTTGGCGATCTCGCCGCGCGTCCGGCGCGGGGGCGGGCTGCCGGCGGTGGCGCCGGCGATGTCGACGTCGGGAGCGGTGAGCTCGGCCATCAGCGGGCCTCCGATGCGCGGAGCTGGCGGACGTTGTAGACGATGATCGGCACGACCAGGATGAACAGCACGACAGCGAGCGCGGCGCCGAGACCTTGGTTGGCCGCGCTGAACGTCTGCGAGTAGAACTCGTTGGCGATCACGTTGGTGTCGAAGTTCCCTCCGGTCATCGTTCTCACGATGTCGAAGACCTTGAGGCAGGCGATGGCGATCGTCGTCAGCACGACGACGACCGCGGGCCGGATGCTCGGGAACGTGACGAACCGGAACATCTGGAAGGCTCCGACGCCGTCCAGCCGGGCGGCCTCGACGATGTCCGCGGGGATCGCCTTGATCGAGGCGGACAGGATCGTCATCGCGAAGCCCGCCTGGATCCAGATCATCACGACGATGAGCCAGAAGGTGTTCTGCGGTGAGTTGAGCAGGAAGTTCACGGGATCCAGGTGCAGCCAGACGAGGATCTGGTTGAGGAACCCGATCTGCTGGGTGGGGTGCTTCGCCGTCCCGCCCGCCGGGTCCTTGTAGTCGTACATGAACTTCCAGATGATCGACGCCCCCACGAGGGAGATCGCCATCGGGAGGAAGATCAGGGCCTTGGCGACGGCCTCGCCCTTGGCGCGGTCGACGAGGATCGCGTAGATCATGCCGATCGCCGTCGCGACGAACGGGGTGACGAGGGTCCACAGGACCGTGTTGCGCAGCACGACCAGCTCGTCGGAGTTGGTGAAGATCTGCGTGTAGTTGTCGATCCCGACGAACTTCCCGCCAGTCGCGTCGAGGAACGAGTTCCAGACCGTCTTGAGCGCCGGGTACACGAGCCCGACGGCGAGGAGCGCGAGGGCCGGCCCGACGAACCACCCGCCGCCGCGGCGGCCGCCGCGGTTCTCGTAGAACGAGGCGAGCCCCAGGATCACAGCGATCACAGCGCCGAAGATGAGGATCGCCCACACCATGTCCAAGAGCTTGGGGGCCAGCTCCATCGTTGTGCCTCCAGGAAGTGGTTCAGAGCCTGTGGGGACGCGACGGGGCGCGTGACCAGCCGATCACGCGCCCCGTCGTGGGTGGATCAGGACGAGGGCCAGGCCGCCTGGATCTTGGTCACGGTGTCCTGGGTGGACTGACCGGTGATCCAGCTCGTGGCCTGCTTCCAGAACGCACCGGAGCCGACGGCGGCGGGCATCTGGTCGGAGCCGTCGAACCGGAACACGGTGTTCTTGTCGTTGAGGATCTCGACCGACAGCTTGTCGATCGGGTTCACGAGGTTCGCCGCGTCGAGCCCCTTGTTGCCGGAGATCCAGCCGCCGCCGGTGTCGTCGGAGCTGGCCTTGGCCTTGAGGTTCGCCCAGGTGTCGGTCGACCAGAAGGTCTGGAGCGCCTGGACCTCGGGACGGTCGGAGAACGCGGTCACGAACTCGCCGGCGCCGAGCACCGGGTGGTCCGACTCGGCCTTGCCCGGCAGGTAGAACGCGAAGACGTCGCCGTCGGGGCCGATGTTCGTGCCCTTCGGGAAGTTCGCCGCGTAGAACGACGCCTGGCGGTGCAGCCAGCAGGTGCCGCCGCCCTGCGTCGGGTCGATGCCGAGCCCGGCCTCCTGGAAGGTCTCGGTGGCGATCGACTTCACGTCGCCGATGCCGGCGTTCACGTACTCGGGGTTCTTGAGGTACGCGCCGACGGCGTCGAAGGCCTGGACGATCTGCGGGTCGGTGAACTTCACGTCGCCCGAGACCCACTTGTCGTAGACGTCGGCCCCGTCGAGGCGGAGCACGAAGTCCTCGACCCAGTCGGTGATCGGCCAGCCGGTCGCCTCACCGGAGTTGATCCCCGCGCACCACGGCTTGTTCCCGTCGGCGACCATCTTGTCGGAGAGCGCCTTGAGCTCGTCGAGCGTCTTGGGCACCTCGTAGCCGGCGTCCTTGAACTGCTTGGGCGAGTACCAGACGAGCGACTTGACGCTCGCTCCGGAGGGCGCGGCGTAGAACGTGCCGTCGACCGTGCCGTACTTCTTCCAGTCCGGCCCGAACCACTTGTCGACGTTGTCGGCCACGGCCTGCGGCGGCTTGACGACCTTCCCGGTCGCGACGAGCTGGGCGAGCAGACCAGGCTGCGGCACGATCGCGATGTCCGGCGGGTTGCCGGCCTTCGCCTGGACGAGCACCTGCTGCTCGAAGTTCTTGTCAGCGGTGTAGTTGACCTTCACGCCGGTGCACTTCTCGAACTGCTTGAACGAGTCCACGTAGGGCTGGTCCTCCGGCGCGACGATCCCGGCGTAGATCGTGACCGTCTTGCCCTTCAGGTCGCCGTACTGCGAGTAGTCGGCGCAGTCACTCCCGCCGCCCGCCGTGCTGGTCCCGGTGCCTCCACCGCCGCCGCCGCCGTTGTCGTCGCTCGAACAGCCGGCGAACACGAGTGCGATCGCGGCGGCGCCCGCCGCGAGTGCCACGCCCTGCCGGGCGCGGAGTCGAGTGCGTGTCATTTCCCCTCCACCTCGTCGTGGTGCTTCACAGGCGGCGGCGAGCTCCGACCACCCGAGGCCGAAGGCCTGGCGTCCGCCGCCCGCCTTCGAACCGCTACTAGCCATGCAAGCGTTTACATGGCCACTCTTCAAGCCCCGACACGTAACGATTGAGTCACGCGCCGGCGACGTCGCGCGTGAGGTGTGGGAACCCTCCCACACCCCGTCACCGACGCTAGCGCCCGAAGGCGCGGTGCGCGCGCGGACCGCCCGTCGACGACCGCGCCACCAGCCGGGTCGGGTACGTGACCGACTCGGGCGCCCGCTCTCCCAGCACCATCTGCAGCAGCACGAGCGCCGCGTCCTGGCCCTGCTGGAAGGCGTCCTGCGCGATCGTCGTCAGACCCACGAGCTCGCCGAACGGATGCCCGTCCACACCGATCACCGACAGGTCCGCTGGCACCCTCAGCCCGAGGTCGCGGGCCGCGAGGATCACCCCCATCGCCATCTCGTCCGACGACGCGAAGACGGCCGTGAGCTCCGGGTGCGCCGCGAGCAGCGCATGACCCGCGCTCCGGCCACCCTCGAGGTCGAAGTTGCCGTCCACCTCCCACGACGACGGCGCGTCGACGCCCACCTCGAGCAGCGCGCGGCGCCAGCCGGCCCGCCGCCCCATCGCCGGGGACCACTCGGACACCGGGTCCTGCGCCCCGGCCACGTGCCCGACGGCGTGGTGCCCGAGCGCCGTCAGGTACCGCGTCGCGGCCAGGCCCGTCGCGACGTCGTCGACCCGGTGCGTGACCTGGCCGCGAGGCCCCGACCCGACGAACGCGAGCGGCACCCCGAGCGCCGCGAGCGACGAGATCTCCTCGGCCTCGAGCGGCAGCCCGACGACGAGCGTCCCGTCGACGCGCCGGCGCAGGACGTTCGGGTCGACGCGTGGCCGCGGCAGCTCGTCGCGCGGCGAGCCGAGCGCGTACAGGAGCACGTCGAACCCCAGCCCGCGGAGCGCGTGCTCGACGCCGTCGACCACCTCGCCGAAGTACCACCGGGCGATGCCCGGCGTCAGGACCCCGATGGTGCGGGTGCGGCCCGAGGCCAGCGAGGCCGCGGACGGCGACGGCACGTACCCGAGCTCCGCGACCGCCGTGAGGACCTTGACCCGCGTCGCCTCCGTGACGTTCGGCAGCCCGCGGAGCGCGCGCGAGACCGTCGCGGTGGAGACCCCCGCCGTGCGCGCCACGTCCTCGATGCTCGCCACGGTCCCCGATTCTGCCGCTACGTGAGCAGGCTGCGCAGGACGGCGGCCGCGCCGTCCTCGTCGATGCTGCCCGTCACCTCGTCCGCGGCGTCCTTCACGGCGTCCTCCGCATGGCCCATCGCAACCCCGCGCGCGGCCCAGCCGAGCATCCCGACGTCGTTGAGCCCGTCGCCGATCGCGACGGTCGCCCACGGCTCGACGCCGAGCCGCCGGCGCACGACCTCGAGAGCGGTCGCCTTGGTGACGCCCTGGGGTGCGATGTCCATCCACGCGGTCCAGCCGACCGCGTACGTCACGTCCTCGAGGCCCAGGCGCTCGACCAGGTCGTGGAAGTCGTCGCGGGTCCGCTCCGGGCTCCGGACGACGACGCGCGTCACCGGCTCCGACGCGAGCTGCTCGAACGGCACGACGGACTGCAGGCCCGTGATCTCGCCGTCGGGCCAGGGCGCGTTGACGCGGTGGCCGAGCGCCACGTCCTCGACCGCGACGAGGGCGCCGGGGATACCGTCCAGCACCGCGCGGAGCGCGGGTGCCGGGTCGAACGTCACGCGCTCCTCGACGACGAACCCGCCCGGCGCGCCCGGCTCGATGCGTGCCGTCACCGCGCCGTTCGAGCACACGAGCCACCCGTCCGTCAGACCCAGGTCGCGGACGACGCGGATCGCACCGAGGACGGTCCGGCCCGTCGAGATGACGGGGTGGTGCCCGGCGTCGCGGACCGCCGCGACCGACTCGCGGACGGCGTCGGAGATCCGCTCGACGTGCGGCGGCTCCTCCTCCCACGCCAGGAGGGTGCCGTCGATGTCGAGCGCGACGAGGTGCGGCGCGGGCACGCGGGTCACCCGACCGGCTCGAGCACCTCGAGGCCGCCGAGGTAGCCGCGCAGGCCCTCGGGCACCACCACCGAGCCGTCCGGCTGCTGGTGGTTCTCGAGGATCGCGACGATCCAGCGGGTCGTGGCCAGGGTGCCGTTGAGCGTGGCCACCTGGCGCGTCTCCGAGCGCCCGTCAGCCTCGACCCGCTCGCGGACGCCGAGGCGACGCGCCTGGAAGGTCGTGCAGTTCGACGTCGACGTCAGCTCGAGGTAGCGGTCCTGCGTCGGCAGCCACGCCTCGCAGTCGAACTTGCGCGCGGCGCTCGAGCCCAGGTCGCCCGCAGCGGTGTCGATCACGCGGTACGGCAGGCCGGCCTTCTGGAGCATCTGCTCCTCCCACGCGAGGAGGCGCTGGTGCTCGTCCGTCGCGTCCTCGATGCGGCAGTAGCTGAACATCTCGACCTTGTGGAACTGGTGGACCCGGATGATGCCCCGGGTGTCCTTGCCGTACGAGCCGGCCTCGCGGCGGTAGCAGGCGCTCCAGCCGGCGTAGCGCTTGGGCCCGTCCGACAGGTCGAGGATCTCGCCGCTGTGGTACCCCGCGAGCGCGACCTCGCTGGTCCCGACGAGGTACAGGTCGTCGGTGCCGAGGTGGTAGATCTCGTCCGCGTGCTTGCCGAGGAAGCCCGTGCCGGCCATGACCTCGGGCTTGACGAGCGTCGGGGTGATGACGGGCGTGAACCCGGCCGCGACCGCCTGGTCGACGGCCGCGTTGAGCAGCGCCAGCTCGAGGCGGGCGCCGACGCCGGTCAGGTAGTAGAAGCGCGCACCCGAGACCTTGGCCCCGCGCTCGGTGTCGATCGCGCGCAGGCCCTCGCCGAGCTCCAGGTGGTCGCGCGGCGTGAAGCCCTCCGCCGCGAAGTCGCGCGGCGTGCCTTCGTGCCGCAGCACCACGTAGTCGTCCTCGCCCCCGGGGGGCGCGCCCTCGACGACGTTCGCGATCTGGAACAGCAGCGCGTCGAGCTCCTCGCCCGCCGCGGTCGCGTCGGCCTGCAGCGACTTGACCTGCTCCGCGAGCTCCTTGGTGTGGACCAGGAGCGCCTGCTTCTCGTCGCCCTGGGCCTGCGCGACCTGCTTGCCGATCGCCTTCTGCTCGGCGCGACGCGACTCGAAGTCGGTCAGCGCGGAGCGGCGGCGCGAGTCCGCGTCGAGCGCGGCGTCGACGAGTGCGGGGTCGTCGCCGCGGGCGGTCTGGCTGGCACGGACCGTGTCCGGGTCCTCCCGGAGGAGCTTGAGGTCGATCACGGGACCCAGCGTATCGGGGCGCGCCGACGGTCCCGACCCCCTTTCCGCCCGGAGGAATCCGCCAGGTCGCGGAGGGCCCGTCCGGATACGGTGGGGCCCATGAGCGTGGGCTGGGAGACGTGGATCGGCGTGGCGGCGCTCGTCGTCGCGCTCGTCGCGCTCGTCGTCGCGCTCGTCGTCTACCTCCAGGCCCGCCGTGCCGGACGGCGCATGGGACGCCCCGCCCGGCGCTACGGCACGGGGCTCGGGCCGCGCGAGCAGGACGGGCCCGCCGAACGGCTCGTCGCGTTCGTCGCCAACCCGTCCAAGCCCGGCGTCACCGAGCTGCGGTCCACGCTCGTCGAGGCCTGCCTCGACGCCGCGCTGCCCGAGCCCCTCTGGTTCGAGACGACGGTCGAGGACCCGGGCCGCGGCCAGGCGCTGGACGCCCTCGCCGCCGGGGCGGACGTCGTCGTCGCGGTGGGCGGTGACGGGACGGTCCGCGCGGTCGCCGAGGCGATGGCGGGCAGCGGCAAGGCGATGGGGATCCTCCCGCGCGGCACCGGCAACCTGCTCGCCCGCAACCTCGACATCTCGACGGCCTCGGTCGACGACGCGCTCGCGACCGTGCTCTCCGGGCACGACCGGCACGTCGACGTCGGCCGGCTGCGCGTCGACGAGTTCGCTGAGGAGCCCGAGCCCGGCAGCGAGGGCGCCCGCGACGTCGACCACGTGTTCCTCGTGATCGCGGGGCTCGGCTTCGACGCGGCGATGGTGGCCGACGCGGACCCCGCGCTGAAGTCCAGGGTCGGCTGGATGGCCTACTTCTTCGCCGGCGTCCGGCACCTGCACGGGCGGCGCACGCGCATGCGCATCGAGATCGACGACGCCCCCGCCGTCGAGACCCGGGTCCGCAGCCTCATGGTCGGCAACTGCGGGCTGCTGCCGGGCGGGATCACCCTCATCCCCGACGCCGTGATCGACGACGGCCGCCTCGACGTCGTCGCGATCGACGCGCGCGCGGGGCTCGTCGGCTGGGCGCAGGTGTTCGGGGAGGTCGTCATGCAGGGCATCGGGGTGTCGTCGGACAACCTGCCAGCGCGCGCAGGGCGGATCGACACCAGCCCGGCTCGCCGGGTCGTCGTCGAGGTCGACGGCACCGCCGGTGAGCACGTCCAGGTCGACGGCGACCTGCTCGGACGCGCCCGCCGCGTCACGGCGTGGGTCGAGCCCGGGGCGCTCGTCGTGCGGTCGGCCTGACTGGCCGCCATCATCTCCGACGATGGGGAGAGCTCCCCATCGGCACGGTCGTGACCTGTGGTTATGCTCGGCGGGCTAGCGGTAGGCAGGGTCCGTCGAGCAGGGGGTAAGGATGTCGCGTCCGAGCGATTGGTCGCCGGTGGGGTTGGACGTGGACCCGACGCCGGGAGATCCGGTGCTGGTGCTGTCCGGTGGCAGGGAGTATCAGGACGTCGCGGAGTCCATCGAGGGTGCGGCGTCGGCGATGGCGCGTCTTGATGTGGCGGGGGCTGTGTCGGCCGCGGTGGACGCGTTGATGGACCGCAAGGAAGACACGATCGGTGAGGTCCGGAAGGCGCACGCCCGGTATCAGGCCGCGGGTGACGCGCTGGTGTCCTATGCGGGGACGTTGGAGCAGGTGCAGTCCGACACGTTGGCCGCGTTGAACAAGGCTCGGGGTGCGCACGCTGATGCTGCTGACGCGTCCCGGACCCAGTCCTACTACCAGGACCTGGCCGAGTCGGAGTCCGACACGGCGACCAAGACGGCGTACAAGCACAAGGCTGAGACCGCGGCGAACGGTGCCGCGTCGGCCCAGCATGTGATCGCCGGGGCGCAGGACGACATCAACTCCGCGGTCCACACGAGGGACCGGGCGGCGGACAGTGCTGCGGATCAGATCAACGAGATCACCTCCCACGATGATCTGAACGACTCGTGGTGGGACAACTGGGGTTCCAAGCTGGTCGCCGCGATCGCCGACATCGCCGACCTCGTGTCGACCATTGCGGGGATCTTGGCGGTGGTGGTGGCGTTCATCCCCGTCGTCGGGACCGCCCTCGCCGGTGTCCTCATCGTCGTGGCCGCGGTGGCGGCGATCGTCAGTGCGCTCGCGAACATCGCCCTGGCCGCGACCGGGGAACGGTCGTGGGGTGAGGCGGGGATCGCGATCGCCGGCGCGGCCCTGTCGGTGATCGGGCTCGGCGCCGCGGCGAAGGCAGCGACCGGGATCTCCAAGGCCGCGTTCAAGGCCGGTGCCCGCGAGACCATGGTCGGACTCAAGGGCGGGTTGAAGGGCGGGCTGAAGGGCTTCGGGAAGAAGGCCTGGTGCAAGGTGCGCTTCGGGGCGTGCTTCACCGCCGGCACCCTGGTCCGCACCCCCGACGGGGACAAGGCGATCGAGGACCTCCGGCCCGGGGACAAGGTCTGGACCCGCAACATCCAGACCGGGCTGGACGAGCTCCAGATCGTCGAAGAGTCCCTCGTCCGGGACGTCGAAGCGCTGTTCGACGTCACCATCGGCGGCAACGTCGTCACGACGACGGCCGAGCACCCCTTCATGGTGCAGGAACGCGGCTGGGTCTCGGCCGACGAGCTGCAGCCGGGCGACCTCCTCGTCACCCCCACGGGAACGGTCGCGGTCCGGGACGTCGCGGTCCGGTTCGCGCCGGAGACGGTCTACAACCTCCGCGTCACCGGGAACCACACCTACTACGTCCTGGCCGGGGACACGTTCGTCCTCGTCCACAACGCCGGCGGGTACAGCGAGCCGGTCCAGAACCTCATCGACGCCATGTCCCACGGCGTCAACAGCGCGAACCCCATCGGCGACGGCACCGCGCTCGCCGCCGCGAGCCACCAGGTGAAGACCGGTGAGCTGGTCGAGGGCATCGACCACGTCAAGAGCACGCAGCAGTACAAGAACCGCCTCGTGAAGATGCGCGACGGCGTCCCGATCGGACCGACCAGACGCACCGCGCAGGTGATCCCGCTGACGGACGTCGACCGGCAAGGCGTGCACGGCCTGATCAAGGCGATCGACGACGCGCACGCCGGCCAGTACACGAAGCTCACCGACTACGGAATCCGAGGTTGCGCATGACCAGTCCCGACGAACGGTTCTCGCTCGAGCTGGCCGAGCGCTTCCCGGCGCTCGGCACGAACATCGACTTCTACTACGACGCCCCGGACGAGTTCCTCGCCCACGTCTACTTCGGCGTCGACGTCACCCCGAAGGTCGTGGCGGCGTACCTCGCCGAAGCCGACGGTCGGACGCCTGCCGTCGACTGGCGCGCGGTGCTCGCCTTCCTCGACGAGCAGGCGCGCACGGGCGGCAACGACGTCAAGACCGTCATCGGGACCTCGTTCCTGTTCCAGCTGCCGAACCCGGGGCAGGCCGGGTACGGCATCGTCGATGCCCTCCCGGACGAGCTGGCCCGGCTCTTCCGGCTCGCTCGGCCCGGCGGCTGAGGCACGCCGGCCCCGGTGGTCGCCCGACCTCCCCGGATCGGACCCCACGGGGCGGACCTGTGGGGATGCGGTGCGGATGCGTCCGACGGCGCCCGCCCCCGGCCGGGCCGCGCAGCCGCGCTCCCCTAGGCTGGGGGCCGTGCCGACCGCCCTCTCGACGCCCGCTGCCCGCCCTCGACGCCGGCTCCTCGGGCGGACGTCCGCCCTGGTCGCGGCCGTCGCGGTCGCGCTCGGGCTCGCCGGTGCGCTCGGCGCGGGCAGCGCGACCGCCAGCACGCAGGCGGCCGCGGCCGCGTCCGACGCCGCCGCCACCGCACCGTTCGTGCTCGTGGGCACCGGTGGCGTGCAGCCCGACGACGTCTCGCCGACCGCCACCCCGAACATCTGGCGCGCGCTCGGCGGCGAGACGAAGGACGCGTCGGCCCCTCCCGTCGCCGTCGCACCGGGGGCGAACGTCGTCCGGTCCGTGCGGTCGAGCACGTGCCCTGCCGACGGCTGGCTCGCGGTGTCGTCGGGCCGGCGCGCGGGCGACATCGCCCCGAACGTGCAGCCGACGTGCCGGACGCTCGAGGACCCTACGGGCCAAGCCGTGCCCGCCTGGGCGGAGTACCAGGACGCCGTCGCGCACCAGGGCTTCGACGCCGTCCCCGGCGCCCTCGGCGACGCCGTGGAGAAGTCGGGTCTCAACGCGACGTCGATCGGCCCGGGCGCGGCGATCGCGCTCGCCGACCACGACGGCGCCGTCGTGGGGACGCACGTGGACGGGCCGTCGAGCGCGCAGGGCCTCCAGGACGCCGTCGAGTCGGCGCTCGGGTCGTCGACGCTCGTCGTCGTCGACGCGGGGGCCGTGCTCGACCCGACCGCGAAGCCCGACGAGGAGCCGCTCACCCCCGAGACCGTCGCGGCCGACCACGCGCGCCAGGTCAAGGACGTCGACGCCCGCATCGGGGCGGTCCTCGCCGCGGTCGCCGCGTCGCCGCGCGCGAACGACACGTCCGTCCTGGTCGCGTCGCTCGCCGACTCGAGCCGCACCCCCCACCTCCAGCTCGCCCTCGGCGCGGGACCCGCGCTGTCCACCCACGGCGATGCGAGCGGCGGGACGACGGTCCTCGCGTCGACGTCGACGCGGCAGCCCGGCATGGTCCAGGACACGGACGTCCTGCCGACCGTCGTGCAGGCCGTCGGGATCCGGGACCAGGTGGCGTCGACCGCCGTCGTCGGCTCGCCCATCGGGACGGCGCACAGCGCCGCGACGGGGACGGACCGCCTCGACCCCCTCGTCGACGCGAGCGTGCACGCGTCGAAGGTCCGTCCGCTCATCGCGAACTTCTACCTCCTGCTCATCCTCGCGAACCTCGCGCTCTACGCGTTCGTCACCGTGGTGCTGCGGCTCGACGCGAAGCGCCTCGGGGCGCTCGGCCGGTGGCTGCGGGAAAACCCGTCCGGCGTCCTGCGCGGCCTGGTGGCCGTGGGCATCGCGCTGGGCTCGGTGCCGGTCGCGACGACGCTCGCCAACGCGGTCCCCTGGTGGCACGCGGGCGCACCCGCGTGGACCCTGACCGCCGTGGTGGTGGGGCTCGACCTCGTGATCACGGTCGTCGCGATGCTCGTGCCCTGGCGGCGCGCCCCGCTGTGGCCGTTCGGCGTCGTCGGGGGGATCACGGCGCTCGTCCTGGCCGTCGACGTGCTCGGCGGCGCGCCGCTCCAGCTCTCGGGGCTCATGGGCACGCAGCCGCTCGTCGCGGGTCGCTTCTACGGCATGAACAACACGTCGTACGCGCTGTTCGGGACGGCGTGCGTCATGGTGACGGTCGCGCTCGTGAATCCCCTCGTGCTGCGCGGGCGACGGGCCGCGGCGGCTGCGGTGGTCGCCGTCGTCGGGGTGGTCGCGACCGCGCTCGACGGCCTGCCGTCCATCGGCGCCGACTTCGGCGGCCCGCCCGGGCTCGTCGCCGGGTTCGCGCTCCTCGCGCTCATGGCGGCCGGCATCAAGCTCACGTGGCGCCGCGTGCTCGCGGTGCTCGGGGCGGCGGTGCTCGTCGTGGTCGCGCTCGCGGTCGCCGACTGGCTCCGCCCCCCGGACGACCGCACCCACCTCGGACGGTTCGTCGACGACTCGCTGCACGGCGAGCTCTGGCACATCGTGCAGCGCAAGCTCGCCCAGAACGTCGACACGCTGAGCAACAACCTCACGCTCGTCGCGATCGCGGGCCTGCTCGTCGTCGTCTACGTGCTGGGGCGGCCGCTGCGCGGCGCGCTCGCGCACCCGGCCGGCGGCCCGCTCGAGTGGATCACCACGGACGCGCCGCTGAGCCAGCTCAACGCCTACGCGCCCATGCTGCGACCCGGCATCATCGCGACCGGGGTGGTGCTCGGGATCGGGTTCCTCGTCAACGACTCGGGGATCCTCGTGCCCGCCACGGGCATCGTCCTCGCGCTGCCCGTGCTGCTCGCGGTCTACGCGAACTGGCTGCGGGACGTCAGGATGCGGGGTGGTGCGGCCGCACCACGTCCACGGTCCGACGCACCCGCCGCGCGCTGATCGCGAGCTGCACGTCGCGGTACTGCGCCGCGCGGTGCAGCTGGCCCTTGAAGTCCTTGCCCGACGGGCGGTGGCGCAGCTCGCACGGGATCTCGACGGCCACGTAGCCCTGCCGCAGCAGGTCGATCGTGAGCCCGACCTCGACGCCCCACCCGCGAGCCAGCGGCGTCGCGGCCTCGAACGCCTGCCGGGTCATGCAGCGCATCCCCGACAGCGGCTGCGTGGGGGTCCAGCCCGTCATGCCCGCGATGGCGCGGCGGGCGGCGCCCACCACGAAGCCGTGACCGCCCGCGCCGACCTGCGGCGGGATGATCGCGATCGCCATGTCGGCCACACCCTCGAGCACGGGCGGGACGAGCGGCGCGGTGTTGACCGCGGTGTCCGCGAGGTCCGCGTCGATGAACAGGAGCACGCGCTCGGGGCGCCCGGGGACGTCGCGCATCGCGACGACCGCGGCGCCCGTCTCCATCGCCGAGGCCTTGCCGCGGTTGTGCGAGTGCCGCACGACGACGGCGCCCGCCTCGCGGGCGACGTGCTGGGTGTTGTCCTCGGAGCCGTCGTCGACCACGAGGACGAGGTCCACGTTGGGGATCGCCCGCGCCGAGCGGACCGTCGCGGCGATGCGCCGGGCCTCGTCCTTGGCCGGGATCACGACGGCGACGCGCTGCCGGAACCGTCCGGGCTGCGCACCCTCCGGCGCCTGGGGGCGTGGCGTCTTGGCCACGGGAAGGGTTCCCGACGACGCGCCGGGCGTGCCCGCCGCCCCGGCGGGCCCGCTATCCCCGGTGTCGTCGGCCGCGGCCTCGCCGGCCGCGGCAGGAGCCTTCGAGGCACCCGCCTCGACGCCGACCTCCCCTGCCGCGTCGGACGTCGGAGCGGCGCCGATGTCTGACCTGTCGCGCTGCTTCCTCGTCACGTTCATCAGCCTAGTCGAGTCAAGAGTTGGACGCAGATTCCCCTGCGCACAGGCAAGAGGGCGTGTCTCACCGGAGGGTGACCTGGCGCGCCACGATGCCCGCGCGGGCGCGGCGCTCGTTGGCGTCGAGCGGCGCGTCGGCGGCGATCGCCTCGTCGAGCGTGGCCTTGAACGCCGCCGCCGGCTCCTCGAGGTCCGCCGCCTCCGTGCCGCGCGGCAGCTCCCACACCGGGACGACCAGGCCGGACGAACGGAACGCCCCGACGAACTTGCCGCCCGCGAAACCGCTGGCACGACGCGCCTGCAGCCGGGCCAGCGCGTCGATGACCGTGTCCTCGTCCTCGGGCCGCGCCCAGCGCAGGAACTCGCGGTTCATGCGGCACCAGTAGGCCGACGGCACCGACGCGAGCTTGACCGTCGGGATGATGGACTCCGCGGCCTGCTCGAGCGACGCCTCGACCTCGTCGGTCCGCTCGGCGCCTCCGTCGAGCCAGTACTCGAAGCCGTCCTGCACGGTGACCTCGAACGGCACCGTGAGGTCGAGGACGTCCTGGAGGCGCGGGCCGTCGGCCGGCGGGTCGATGAGCACCGACGTGCCGGGCTCGCTCGCGAGCGCCTCGAGCAGCGCGGCGGCGAGGTAGCGGCTCGTGTCGTTCGACGCGCCCACGCCCTGGAGCGCCAGCAGGACGGTGCCGTCCTCGCGGTGCAGAGCCTGCCAGCCGCCCGGGAGGACGGTCGTCACGACGACGTCCCTCGAGCCGTGCTCCGCCGTCGTGCGGGCGGTCGCTGTCGCGGCGGGGACGACCTCGCGCATCGCGACCCAGTCCGGCTCGCCGGGGAGTCCCTCGAAGGGGCGCAGCACGAAGTCGGTCGCAGTAGAGGACGCCATGGGGCCCGAGTCTACTGGCGCGCGCGACGGGCCCCGCTACCGTGGATCGGCATGGGGACGACAGCGGCGACGCCACCGGTCGACGGCCTGACCACGACCGCGGACGTGCGGATCGAGCACCTCGACGTGGTGTTCGCGCGCGGCGACGCGAACTACTGCTGGTGCCAGTGGGACCGGCGGCGAGGCAGGGCCTTCGACGACCTCGAGCGGTCGGAGCGCCGGGACCTCACCGCCGCCCTGCTCGACGACGCCCACGCGGGCACGGCGCCCAGCCCGGGCGTGGTGGCGCTCGCGGGGGACGAGCCGGTCGGGTGGTGCGCCGTCGCGCCGCGGACCGAGCTGCCACGCCTGTTCACGAGCCCGTCCGCCCTCAAGAAGCTCCCCGAGGACCAGCGCGGGGACGACACGACCTGGGCGGTGACGTGCTTCGTCGTGCGACCCGGGCACCGGCGCCAGGGCGTCGCGGGCCGGCTCCTCGACGCCGCCCTCGAGCACGCGTTCGGCCACGGCGCGACGGCCGTCGAGGCCTACCCGGTGGACCTCACGGAGAAGCCGAAGACGTCGTCGTCGGGCCTGTACCGCGGGAGTCTCTCGCTCTACGAGGCGCACGGCTTCGCGGTGGTGGCGCGGCCGCTGCCGGGCCGCGCCGTCGTCCGCCGCCCCGCACCTCCCGCGAAGTAGTACGGCCGCCCGCATACCTCGCGAAGTAGGAGGGCCGCCCGCATACCTCGCGACGAGCTCAGCGGTGGGGGGCGACGTCGTAGCGCTCGGGCTCCATGGTCAGCTCCGCCTGCCCCGCGGTCAGGGAGCGCAGGTCCAGCACGTAGCGGGCGAGCTCGGCCTCGGGGACGCTCGCGACGACGCTCACCCGGCCGGCGTCGTCGGGCCCCTCGGTCGCGACGACGTGCCCGCGCCGCCCGGACAGGTCGGTCAGCACCGAGCCCTGCACGTCCGACGGCACGGTCACGACGACCCGGCTCACGGGCTCGAGCACGACGGTCCCGGCGTCCGCGAGCGCCTCGCGCAGGCCCGCGGCGGCGGCCGTCCGGAACGCCATCTCCGAGGAGTCGACGGGGTGGGCCTTGCCGTCGTAGACCTCGACGCGCACGTCCACGACGGGATACCCGTGGGGGCCGCCCGCGGCGAGGGCGTCGTGCAGGCCCTTCTCGACGGCAGCCAGGTAGCCGCGCGGGATCGCCCCGCCCACGACCTTGTCGACGAGCTCGAAACCGGTCCCGCGGGGCAGCGGCTCGGCGCGGAGGTCGACCACCGCGAACTGCCCGTGCCCGCCGGACTGCTTCTTCACCTTGCCCTCGGCCTGCGCGCGCCGGGCGATCGTCTCGCGGTACGCGACGGGCACGGCCCCTGTGGTCACGTGCACCCCGAACACCCGCTCGAGGCGTTCGAGCGCGACCGCGAGGTGCGTGTCCCCGAGCCCGCGCAGGACGGTCGCGTCGCCGCCCGGGGCCGCGACGCGTTCGGCGAGCAGCGTCGGGTCCTCGGCGACGAGCCGCGCGAGCGCGGTCGACATGCGGTCGTCGTCGGACTGCGACACGGGGGCGAGGCTGAGCCCGAAGACCGGCTGGCGCGCCGGTGGTGACACGGGGCGCGCGCCCGTCCCCGCGGCCCCGGCGGGCCGCGCCCACAGGATCGTGCCCGACGGCGTCCCCACGAGCTTGGCGACCGCGCCCACCTCCCCCGCGGCGACGGCGTCGACGGGCTGGTGGTCCTTGCCCTGCACGCGGAACAGGCCGTGGAGGCGTTCGGCGGCGCCGGTCGTCGCGTTGGTCAGCCGGTCCCCCGACCGCACCGTCCCCGACAGCACCCGGAAGAGCGACACCTGCCCGACGAACGGGTCCGCGACCGTCCGGAACACGTGCGCGAGCGCCTCGCCACCCGGGTCCGCGGCCACGGCGACCCGCTCCTCCCCGAGCATGACGGTGCCGTCCCGCTCGTGCGCGGGCGGTGCGAGCTCCCACAGCAGGTCGGCGACGCGGTCCACGCCCGTCCGGGTCAGCCCCGACGCGACGAGCACGGGGAACGCCGCGCCTGCCGCGACCTCGTGCGCGAGGGTGCGCTCGAGCTCGGTCGCCGCGGGCTCCTCGCCGCCCAGGTACGCCTCGAGCTGGGCGTCGTCGTGGGACACGATGTCCTCGGTCACCTCGACGTGCAACGCGTGCTCCTGCGCGGCCACCGCGTCCGGGAGGGGCTCGTCGTGGTGGTGGCCGTCGTCGTCGTACGCGTAGCCCGCCTCCGTGAGGACGTCCGCGATCCCGTGGAACGCGGCCTCCTCGCCCAGCGGCAGCTCGAGCGGCACCAGCTCGTCGCCGTCCGTTCCGAGCGAGGCCCGCAGGTCGTCGAGGACCGCCTGGAAGTCGGCGCGTGCCTTGTCCTCCTGCGTCACCACGACGACGCGCGGCACGCCCGCCTCCCGCGCCGCCGCCCACGCCTTCCGGGTCCCGGCCTGCACGCCGTCCGCCGCGCTCACGACGACGACGGCGACGTCCGCGACCGCGAGCGCCGTGTCGACCTGGCCGGCGAAGTCCGGGTGGCCGGGCGCGTCGAGGAGGGTCAGGGTGCGGGGCGCACCGTCAGGGCCGGACCACATGGCGTGCGCGACGCCCAGCGTGAGCGACATGCCGCGCGCGATCTCCTCGGGCTCCGTGTCGGTGACGGTCGAGCCGTCCTCGACGCGGCCGGGACGCGGGATCGCGCCGGTGACGTGGAGGATCGCCTCGGCGAGGGTCGTCTTGCCGGCGCCGGCGTGGCCGACGAGCGCGACGACCCGGGTCGCGGACCCCGGGGGCGCACCGCCCGGGCCGGTCTCCTGGGTCTGGGTGCTCGCGCTGCTCATGGACGCCTCCCGCCGCGCCGCCGGATGGCCCCAGTCTCGCGCGGGCGCGGGCGGCGCGCGACCCCTCCCGCACCCCACCTCTCCCGTTGAGTGCGGACGCACTCACGGGGGTGGGCGGCGCTGGTAGGTTCCGCGGGTGACGACGCAGCCGCCGCTCTCCGGCGCCGCCCTGGCGCAGACGTTCTACGACGACGCCGTCGCGCCCGTCCTCGCGGCCGCGGGTGTCACGCACGCGGCGGGCCGGCTGGGGAGCGGGTCGGACGTCCTCGGGTTCGACGACGGCACGTCCCGCGACCACGACTGGGGGTTGCGGCTCACGGTCCTCGTGAGCCCCGACGACGTCGCGGACGTCGACGCGCTGCTCGACGCCCGGCTCCCGGAGTCGTGGCAGGGCCACCCGGTGCGGTTCGCGACGACGTGGGATCCGGAGGTCCGGCACCGCGTGGAGGTCGCCAGCGTGCGGGCACTCGCACTGGCGCGCCTGGGTATCGATCCGACGGACGGGCTGGAGCCGCGGCAGTGGCTCGCGCTGACCGGGCAGAGCGTGCTGGAGGTGTGCGCGGGGCCGGTGCTCCACGACGGCCCCGGCGAGCTGACGGCCCTGCGTGCGCGCCTCGCCGGCTATCCCGACGACGTCCGCCGCTACGTCGTCGCCGCCGGCTGGGCGCACCTGGGGCAGGAGCTGCCGTTCGTCGGTCGGACCGGGAGCCGCGGCGACGAGCTCGGGTCGGCGGTCCTCACGGGGCGGCTGGCGCGCGTCGCGATGCACCTCGGGCACGTCCTCGAGGGCCGGTGGGCCCCGTACGCGAAGTGGCTCGGGACGTCGTTCGCGACGCTGCCGTCGGCGTCGGCGGCCGGCCCGCACCTGCGCGACGCGCTCGCCGCGACCGCGTGGCCCGCGCGCGAGGCCGCCCTGGCTCGCGCGTTCGACGTGCTCCTGGGCGTCCAGGCCGCGGTGGGGCTCCCCGTACCGGCGCCCACCCCCGACGGCGGCGCGACGATCCCGTTCTTCGACCGCCCGTTCCGCGGCGTGGCGCCGGTCCCCGAGGTGGTCCGCGCGTCGATCACGGACCCGTCGGTGCTCGCCCTGCCCGCGGGGGTGGGCTGCGTCGAGCAGTGGGTCGACGACGTCCACGTCCTCATGGACCCGGCGCGCCGGCTCTCCGTGACGCAGGCCGTGCTGCGGGACCGCGCGGACGACGTCAGGCCCGGCGCGATCTGAGGCGCCGCTCGTCGAGCACCTGGCCGCCGCGTTGGACGAGGAGCGCGACCACGGCACCCACGACGATCATCGCGACGTTCACGACGAGCTGGCGTCCGGCCTCGCCCGCCTTCGCGGTCTCGCCGTACGCGAGCGCCGCGCCGATCACGCCCGCGGCGGGGATCGTCGTGACGGAGATGAGGACGCCGACCAGCGCCCCCGTGCGCGACGTCGACAGGGAGACCGCGCCGGCGACGCCCGCGAGGAACGCGACGACCGCACCGAGGCCGCCCGGCTGGTAGACGAAGTCGGTGAGCGCGTGGCGCGCGACGAGGTCGTGCTCGTCGATCAAGCCCCACGAGCGCAGCACCCACGCGGCGAGGATCGCACCCACCATCCCCGCGGCGTAGCCGAGGACGGTCGAACGGAGCCCCCCGACGACCATCTCCCCGCTCCGCCGGACGATCCCGTACGCGAGCGCCGACAGCGGGCCGAAGTCCGGCCCGACCGCCATCGCGCCGACGACGAGGATCGGCTGGTTCGTCACGACGCCGACCATGCCGATCACGCATGCGACAGCCATGAGCACGAGGAACGTCACCGAGAGCCGGTTCTCCGCGCCCGCGCGCTCGCGCAGCTGCTGCCAGACGACGGCGTCCGTCGGCTCTCCCGGAGCCGCCGCGACGGCGCGGTCCGCGGCCCGGGACAGCACGGCGTCGGCCTCCTCGACCGCGACGGCGCCGCGCTCGGGAACGCCGAGCGCGACCAACCGGTCGATGACCTCGGACGCCGCCTCGCGGGCCACGTCCGCGAGCACGAGGTCGCCGGGCGGGTCCACGGCCGCACCGGGAAGCACGACGACGTCGGTCACGGTCTCGTCGTCGCGCAGCTGCGCGACGACCCGCTCGGTCAGCTCGCCGGGGACCACGAGCCGCAGGTGCATCACCGGGTCAACCTACGACCGTCGGGGCGGGCGCCCGTGCACCGGCACGCGGCGCCCGCCCGCCCGGTCCGGTCTCAGCCCTGCGCGTCGCGCCAGGCGACCCACTCCTCGACGCGCGACAGGTCGTAGTCCGGCCCGCTGACGCCGACGGTGAAGAGGGTCGCGCCTCCCGCGACGAACGCGTCCGCGACCTCGGCGGGCGAGTGCCGGCTGACCTCGACGGACCGCTCGACGAGCGTCGCGGTGTCGCGCCCGACGGCCTCGCCGTGCTCGTCGAGGATCGCCGACTTGCGGACGAGGGTCTCGGCGTCGGCGAAGCTGTGCCAGATGTCGGCGTGCTGCGCGACCATCCGGAGGGTCTTCTTCTCGCCGCCGCCGCCGATCATCACCGGGATGTGGCGCGTCGGTGCGGGGTTGCCTGCGGCGAGGCGCTTCTCGATCCGGGGCAGCGCCTGGGCGAGGTCGGCGAGGCGGGTGCCGGGGGTGCCGAACTCGTAGCCGAACTGGTCGTAGTCCTTCTCGAACCAGCCGGCGCCGATCCCGAGGATGAGGCGCCCGCCGGAGATGTGGTCGACGGTGCGGGCCATGTCCGCGAGGAGCTCGGGGTTGCGGTACGAGTTGCAGGTGACGAGCGCGCCGATCTCGACGCGGCTCGTCTGCTCGGCCCACGCGCCGAGCATCGTCCAGCACTCGAAGTGCTTGCCGTCGGGGTCGCCCGAGAGCGGGAAGAAGTGGTCCCAGTTGAAGACGACGTCGACGCCGATCTCCTCGGCGCGCAGGACGGCGTCGCGGATCTGGGCGTAGTCCGCGTGCTGGGGCTGGAGCTGGACCGCGATGCGGTAGGGGTGTGACATGCGGCGAGCCTACGTCGCGGCCCTGGGCTCGCCCGCCCTCTCGCCGAGCAAGCGAGTTCTCCGCCGAGCAAGCGGCCGCGACCCGCTTGCTCGACACGAAACCCGCTTGCTCGGCGGCGGGGCGCCGGTGGTAGACCGGGGCCATGCGCCTCACGTCCGACGTCGCCCGCGGTGACTGGATCCTGCCCCGCCTGCGTCGCGGTGGCATCGTCGACGGCGGCGTCGTCGGCGGGGTGGTGCCGCGAGGGTTCGAGGCGTACGCGCGCGTCCTGCACCCGGTGACGGCATTCGTCCCGACGATCCGCACGGACGTCCCGCCCGAGACCCTGCGGTGGTCCGAGGTCGCCGCCCTGTCGTCGCGCCAGCCTCGGGCGGTCGTGCACCCCCTCGTGCAGTGGTCGTCGATCGCGGGCGACCCGTCCCGCGACGTCGCACTCACCGATGGACGGGAGGCGTCAGCGCCCCTGGACGGTGCTCTCGCACCGGCTGCGTGGAGCGCGCTCGCCCGTCACCTCGCGGCGCACACCACCGAGCCCGCGCTCCTCACGGCCGGGGTCTGGAACGGGTACGGCGCGCTCCGCCCGAGCACGTCCTCGCAGGCGTTCGTCGCGGTGTACGACGACGGCGCCCACCCGGTGTCCCGGGCCGACCTCGCGCGGGCCCAGGCCAACGCGGAGGCGGAGCTGTTCGCCTCGGTGGCTCCGGACGTGACGTCGGCCGCCGACAGCGGCCCCCTCCTCGCGCTCCCGGGCCGCGACTACGTGCTGCTCGACGCGACGACGGACGAGCTCGTCGACGGGTCGTGGACGCGCACGTCGGGGCTCGGGTGGCACGGCAGCCTGCACGGCGTGAGCCCCAACCTCCTGTGGCCGGCCGACCGCGCATGGTGCGTCGCGAGCGAGATCGACTTCGACTCGACCCTGGTGGGCGGGGCGAGGGCCCTGGTCGACGCGATCTGCGCCGACGAGACCCTGGAGGCGTTCGAGGTGACGGAGGACGACGACCTCACCTGGACCGGGGACACGGTCAACCCGGTGCCGGGAGGCGCGTGACGTCGTCGAACGCGGCGGGGCGCGACCGTCAGTAGGTGCGGGCCGCGGGGAGACCGAAGAAGTCCTCGAGGGTCTTCGCGCCGGTCGCGCGGACGTCGGCGGCGACCTTCTTCCCGACGTACCGCACGTGCCACGGCTCGTACATGTAGCCGGTCGTCTTCTCCTGGCCCTTCGGGTACCGGACGACGAACCCGTACCGCCAGCCGTTCTTCGCGACCCACGCGGCCTGGTCGGTCGAGCCGAAGCAGCCCATCGCGGTGCAGCTCCCCGTCGAGGCGACGACGTCGACGCCCAGTCCCGTCTGGTGCTCCGAGTAGCCGGGGCGCGCCGACTCGTTGTCGGCCTGCTTCTTGCCGTGCGCGGCCACCCAGCCCTCGTAGGTGCTGGCCTGGACCTCGTACGCACGGTAGGCGCTGTGGACGGCGAGCGGCAGCCCGGCCTTCGACGCGCCGCGGAACATGGCACGGAGCGCCGACGCCGCCTCGGGCCGCATGACCTCGGCCGGCCCTGCGACCGCGACGAGCTTCTTCGGGGAGAAGGTCTTCGGGTCGAGCGGACGCTTCTTGTTGACGATCACGAGGTCGGTGCCCGGGTCGCCGGTCTGCGCGACCGTGACCGTGCCGCCCCTGCCGGGGACCGCGGCGTCCTTCGCGGGGCGCCACACCAGCGTCCCCCCGGCGTACGCCTGCGTGCAGCGCGTCGGGTCGGCGACGCTCCCCGCGCACGACGCCGGGCCCTTCGCCTTCCCGAGGAAGCCCGCGCTCCCCCGCCAGCGGTCCGTCCAGGCGGCGGTGATCGTCGCGGCGGCACGCTCACGGGCCGTCGGGGTGGGGGTCGGGGTGGGCGTCGGGCGGGACGCGACGGCTGCGGTCGGCGCCGCCTCGGGCGCGCCGCCGCTGTCCCGGCCGAGGAGCGCGGGCACCGCGGCGGCCGCCGCGGCGAGGAGCAGCACGACCACCCCGGCCACGAGGAACGTGCGCCGGCGCCGCGCCCGGCGACGGTCACGAGCGCGAGCGGCGGCCTCGGCGCGGCGCACCGCGGCCGGACGAGGGGCGCGCGCCACGTGCGGCGGTGCCGGCCGCTGCCGGCCCGTCGTGGTCATGGGGTCGATGGTACGGAGCGGACCTGGGACGCGGCGCGACGGAGCGTGTGCGCCCCTCAGCCCCGTCCGCGCCGGCCGGGCCCGACCGCGCCCCGCGCACGCTCGACGACGCCGTCGGCCTCGGCCGCCGACTCGGTCAGCAACCGTCGCGGCCCCGAGCCGGTGTCCGCGAGCAGGTCGTCGGGGTTGTTGAGCGTGCAGGTGCGCAGGGACAGGCAGCCGCAGCCGATGCAGCCGTCGAGACCGTCGCGCAGGCGCTGGAGCTGGTCGATCCGGGCGTCGAGGTGGTCACGCCAGCCCCGCGAGAGCCGGGCCCAGTCGGCCTTGGTGGGTGTCCGACCGTCGGGGAGGGTCGCGAGCGCCGCACGGATGTCCGCGAGTGCGATGCCGACACGCTGGGACACCCGGACGAACGCCAGCCGGCGCAGCACGTCGCGGTGGTAGCGGCGCTGGTTGCCGCTGGTCCGGACGCTGGTGACGAGGCCCTCGCGCTCGTAGAAGTGGAGCGCGGAGACCGTGATCCCGGCCCGCTCGGCGACCTGCCCGGGCGTCAGCTCGTGACGTCGGACCTCCGCGCTGCTCATCACGGCACCTCCGCTGGTCGGCACCTCTTGACCTTAACCATGGTTGAGGTTGTGCGATAGGGGGATGGCGGACGCGACGGCCCTCGACGGGCGCACGGGGCAGGACACCGACGACGAGCAGCGCACGGCCGGGAGCGACCCCGCCGGCGGACGCGAACGCCTCTGGGCGGGGGCGCAGGGGCGGGTGCTCGTCGGGGTGTTCGTCCTCGCGTTCCTCGAGGCGTTCGAGTCGATGGCGGTCTCGACCGCGATGCCCGCCGTCGCGCGCGACCTCCACGCGCTCGGCGCGATCGCGCTCGCGTTCTCCGTCCCGCTCGCGGTGAGCGTCGTCGCGCGGACCGCGGCGGGCACCTCGATGGACCGCCGCGGGCCCGGACGCGGGCTGCGGCTCGGGGTCGCCCTGTTCGTCGTCGGGCTGGTCGTCGCAGGGCTCGCCCCGAGCATGCCGGTGTTCCTGCTGGGGCGGGCCGTCCAGGGGTACGCGACGGGCCTGACCGGCGTCGGGCTGTGGGTGCTCGTGGGGCGGGTGTTCCCCGAGCACCTGCGCGCCCGCGTGTTCAGCGTCATGGCCGGGGCGTGGGTGCTCCCGGCGCTGGTCGGGCCGGGGATCGCCGGGATCGTCAGCGAGCTCGCCGGCTGGCGCTGGGTGTTCCTGTCGGTGCCGCCGCTCGCGATGGCGTCGTTCGGGCTGCTGCGGACCTCGCTGCGCCAGGTCGACGCCACGTTCGCGCGCCAGCGCGAGGCCGAGGCCACGGATCCGGACGCCGACGCTGCCGACCCGGGTCCGGACGCAGCCGAGCCCCTGGCCCCGCCGCGCGACCAGCGTCCCGCGACGGGCCGGCGCGCGCTCGCGTGGTCGCTCCCCATCTCGGTCGCGCTGCTCGTGACGAGCGGGTCCGGTCAGGGCGGCGGCGTCCTCGGTCCGGTGCTGCTCGTGGTCGCGGTCGCGGCCGTCGTCGTCGCGGCACCCCGGCTGCTCCCGGCAGGCACGTGGACGGGGCGGCGCGGGCTCCCCAGCACGATGAGCGCGCGGAGCCTCGTCGCGGCCGGCTATCTCGGGGCCGAGGCCTACCTGCCGCTGTCGCTCGTCGAGCACCAGGGGATGTCGCTCACGGCGGCGGGCCTGCTGCTCACCGCGTCGGCGGTCGCGTGGTCGGCGGCCGCGTGGCTGGGCGCGCACGCCCCGGCGCTCGCGTCGCCCGCGCGGCGGGTGCGGCTGGGGTCCGTGTGCGTCGTCGTCGGCGCCGCCGGGACCGCGCTCGCCGTGAGCCCCGGAGCCCCTCTCTGGCCGGTCGCAGCGCTGTGGACGCTCGCCGGGTTCGGGATGGGCCTGTCGAACCCGACGTTCGCGGTCCTCGTCATGGACGCCTCCGGCCCGCGCGAGCAGGGCGTCAACAGCGCGGCCATGCAGACCAACGACGTCGTCGTGCAGTCGCTCGTCCTCGCGGTCGGGGCCGCGGTGTTCGCGGGCCTCGTCACCGCGCTCCCGACGGGCGCGTTCCTGGGGGTCGCCGCGCTCGCCGTCGCGATCGCGGCGCTCGGGGCCGCGCTCACCGGCCGGCTCGGCCCGCGTCGTCGTGCCGAGGCGCTCCCCGCGGTGTGACGTGCGGCGCGGCCCGCGCGTCGCCGTCCGGGCGCTGGCAGGATGGCGCCATGGATCCGCGTGCAGGAACCCCCGCTCAGCCTCAGGACCTCATCGACGTCGACGCCGTGGTCGGCGCCTACTACGACCGTCACCCGGACCCCGAGGACCCCGCCCAGAAGGTCGTCTTCGGCACCTCCGGACACCGGGGCTCGAGCCTCGACTCCGCGTTCAACGAGGACCACATCGTCGCGATCACCCAGGCCATCCTCGAGTACCGCCGCAGCCAGGGGACCGACGGCCCCCTCTACATCGGCCGCGACACGCACGCGCTGTCGCTGCCCGCCTGGGAGTCGGCCCTGCAGGTGCTCGCGGCCGCCGGTGTGGAGGTTCGGATCGACGCGCGCGACTCCTGGACGCCGACCCCCGCCGTGTCCCACGCGATCCTCACCTACAACGGCGCCACGTCCGCGGACGGCGTCCGCACCGGCGGGCCGGGGCTCGCCGACGGCATCGTGGTGACGCCGTCCCACAACCCGCCGCGCGACGGAGGGTTCAAGTACAACCCGCCGCACGGCGGCCCCGCGGGCTCCGAGGCGACGTCCTGGATCGCGGACCGCGCGAACGAGATCCTGCGGACCGGCGTCGGGCAGGTCAAGCGCGTGCCCCTGTCGGTGGCGGTCAGCGTCCCGAGCACCCAGAAGCACGACTACCTCACGGCGTACGTCGACGACCTGCAGAACGTGATCGACGTCGACGCGATCCGCGGCGCGGGCGTCCGCATCGGCGCCGACCCCCTGGGCGGCGCGTCGGTGGACTACTGGGGCGCGATCGGCGAGCGCTACGGGCTCGACCTGACCGTCGTGAACCCGACCGTCGACCCCGCGTGGAGCTTCATGACGCTCGACTGGGACGGCAAGATCCGCATGGACTGCTCGTCCCCGTACGCGATGGCGTCGCTGCGGCACCGCATGGAGCCCGCCGACGACGGCACCACGCCGTACGACATCGCGACCGGCAACGACGCGGACTCGGACCGCCACGGCATCGTCACCCCCGACGCCGGGCTGATGAACCCCAACCACTACCTCGCCGTCGCGATCTCCTACCTGTACGGGACCGGGGACGACGGCGCGCGCCGCCCCGGCTGGCCGTCGTCGGCCGCCGTGGGCAAGACGCTCGTGTCCTCCGCCCTGATCGACCGCGTGGTCGAGGGGCTCGGGCGCAAGCTCGTCGAGGTGCCCGTCGGGTTCAAGTGGTTCGTGCCCGGCCTGCTCGACGGGTCCGTCGCGTTCGGCGGCGAGGAGTCGGCGGGCGGGTCGTTCCTGCGCCGCGACGGCCGCGTCTGGACGACCGACAAGGACGGCCTCATCCTCGCGCTCCTCGCGAGCGAGATCCTCGCCACGACCGGCCGCAGCCCGTCGCAGCACCACGCGGACCTCGTCGAGCGGTACGGCGAGTCCTGGTACGCCCGCGTCGACGCGCCCGCGAGCCTCGAGGAGAAGGCGACGCTCGCGAAGCTCTCGCCCGAGCAGGTGAGCGCGACGACGCTCGCCGGGGAGTCGATCACGGCCAAGCTGACCAACGCCCCCGGCAACGACGCCCCGGTCGGCGGGCTCAAGGTCACGACCGAGAACGCGTGGTTCGCGGCCCGGCCGTCGGGCACGGAGAACGTGTACAAGATCTACGCCGAGTCGTTCGTGTCCGCCGACCACCTCGCGCAGGTGCAGGCGGAGGCGAAGGACGTCGTCTCCGACGCGCTCGGCGGCTGAGCCACGGCGGGTGCGGCGCGCGGCTGTCACAAGACCGCGCGCCGCGCCCTCCCCCAGGGTGGAGCCCCACGGAGCACGCCCGTGCCCCGCGCCTCCTCGACCCTGGAGGATGAGATGAGCGCGTTGTCCGGGCAGCCGGTGCCCACCACGTCGACCTCGCCCCGCCCGCACGGCACCCCGCTGCGTGGCCTCGCGACCACCCCCGCGTCGTCGACGACGCGCGGCAGGTTCGGCCGCATGTTCCGCCACGTCCCCGTGTGGTCCCAGAACCAGGGCGACCTGGCCAAGCTCGGCCAGGCCATGGTCCAGGAGCTCGAGGGCGGCATGATCGACAAGCCGCTGGGCGACGTGGACGACGACGAGAACACCGCCACCCTGGACGACGGCGAGCTCCGCCTCCCCGCCGGCTACACCTACTTCGGCCAGTTCGTCGACCACGACATCACGTTCGACCCCGTCTCGAGCCTGACGCGCCAGTCCGACCCGGACGCGCTCACGGACTACCGCACGCCCCGGTTCGACCTGGACAACGTCTACGGTCGCGGGCCCTCCGACGAACCGTTCCTCTACGAGCACGACGGCCTGCACCTCACCGTCGGCAAGGACGTCTCGGCCGACGAGGCGTTCCGCGGTCCGGACCTGCCGCGCACCGAGACCACGCAGATCGCGATCATCGGGGACCCCCGCAACGACGAGAACCTCGTCGTCTCCCAGCTCCAGTCCGCGATGCTGCGGCTCCACAACCGCGTCGTCGACCGTGTCGAGCGCGACACCCGGGGCCGCGGTCTGAGCAAGGACGACGTCTTCAAGCTCGCGCAGCAGGAGGTCCGCTGGCACTACCAGTGGGTCGTCGTGCAGGACTTCCTGCCGCGGCTCGTCGGCCGCGACGTCGTCGACGACATCCTGTCGACGGAGGAGTACGCGGTCCCCGGCGGCGGGACGGTCGAGACGCTCGTACCGCACTGCCGGTTCTTCGACTGGAAGGAGGAGCCGTTCATGCCGGTCGAGTTCTCGGTCGCCGCCTACCGGTACGGGCACTCGATGGTCCGGCCGAGCTACGCGATCAACGACCGCATCCCGCTGCCCGTGCGGGGGGTCACTGACGCGCACCGGATCCCGATCTTCTCCCACGACGCCGACCCGCTCCACAACCTCAACGGCTTCCGGACGCTGCCCGGCGAGTGGGGTTTCCAGTGGAAGTACTTCCTGCCCGGGATCGACGACGCCGCGGGCCCCGTCGACGAGCACCTGCCGCAGCCCAGCTACAAGATCGACCACGTCCTCGCCCGCCCGCTGTCCACGCTCCCCGACTCCGTCGCGGGCCCCGAGAGGGTCGTCTCCGGCATGCCGAAGGAGCTCGCCCAGGAGCTCGCGGTCCGCAACCTCCTGCGCGGCATGCGGCTCGGGATCCCGTGCGGCGAGGACGTCGCGCGCGCCATGTCGATCGCTCCCCTGACGCCCGAGCAGGTGTTCGCCGACGACGCCGTCGACCTGCCCGACGCCGTCCGCGACCGCCTCGCCGGGCACACGCCGCTCTGGTTCTACGTGCTCCGGGAGGCCGACGTGCGCGCCCGCGGGGCGCACCTGGGCCCGGTCGGCGGGCGGATCGTCGCGGAGGTGCTCATCGGGCTGCTGCACGGCGACCCGCTGTCGTTCCTGTCCGTCGACCCGACGTGGAAGCCCACGCTGCCGAGCCGCGTGGCCGGCACGTTCACGCTGTCCGACCTGGTGAACTTCGCCGTCCACGGCGCCTGACGGGCCGCAAGGAGCCGGTGCGGGCGCGCCGCGCTCCCGGCTCCTTGGCGCCGGCCTGAGAAGAAAGCAGGATGGATCCGGGTACTCGATGTCGAGAACGACGCGTCGGCTCCGACGTCCCCCGTGAAGGCCGCCGCTCGGCGTCCTCGACCGGCACCAGCACACGGAGGTCACCATCAAGTACGTCGTCCTCATCCACTCCAACCCCGACCCGTGGGGCCACCCGACCATCGACCACACGCCCGAGGGCCGGAGCGTCCCCGCCGAGCAGCGGGCCGTCATGGACCGCGAGTTCGACGCGCTGCTCACCGAGCTCAACGAGAGCGGCGAGTTCGTGGTCGCCGAGGCGCTCGCGTCGCCGGCGTCGTCGACGGTGTACCGCTGGGATGGCGACCGCCACGTCACCACGGACGGGCCGTTCGCCGAGACGAAGGAGCAGCTCGCCGGCTTCTTCCTCATCGACTGCGAGACGCGCGAGCGTGCGGAGGCCGTCGCGGCCCGCTTCGCGGGGCCCGGTGACACGGTCGAGCTGCGGCCGGGCATGGTCTTCGAGGACGACCGGATCGGGGCCGACGACGTCCTCTGACGACGTCGAGGACGTCTGGCGCCGGTGCGCGCCCGACGTCCTCGGCGCGGTCGCGCGGCACCACGGCGACTTCGGCCGCGCCGAGGACGCGGTGCAGGAGGCGCTGGCCGCAGCGGCCCGGACCTGGCCGGCCGACGGAGTCCCCGACGACCCGCGGGCGTGGCTCATCACGGTCGCCTCGCGCCGCTACGTCGACGCCTGGCGCTCCGACAGCGCGCGGGAGCGGCGCGAGCTCCTCGCGGCCGCGCGGTCGCCGTCGGACGCGTTCCTCGCTCCCGCGGCGGACGCGCCCGGCGGCCCCCACCACGACGACACGCTCACCCTGCTCGTGCTGTGCTGCCACCCGGCCCTGCCGCGGGCGTCGCAGGTCGCGCTGACGCTGCGCGCGGTCGCGGGCCTCACGACGGCGCAGGTCGCCCGGGCGTACCTCGTCCCCGAGGCGACCATGGCGCAGCGCATCTCGCGCGCGAAGGCCAAGCTGCGGGAGGCCGGGGCCCGGTTCGTCCCGCCGTCCGCGGAGGAGCTGCCGGGGCGCGTCGCCGCGGTCTCCGAGGTGCTCTACCTCGTCTTCACCGAGGGCCACACGACGACGACCGGTTCGGGCCTCGTCGACGTGTCGCTCGCGGACGAGGCGATCCGGCTCGCCCGCGAGCTGCACCGCCTGCTCCCGAGCGACGGCGAGGTGACCGGGCTGCTGGCGCTCATGCTGCTCACCCACGCCCGTCGCGCGGCGCGCAGCACGCCCGACGGCGCCCTCGTCCCCCTCGCGGAACAGGACCGCACCCGCTGGGACGGTGCGCTGGTCCGCGAGGGCACGGCGCTCGTCGAGGCCGTGCTGCCGACGGGACGCGTCGGGCCGTACCAGCTCCAGGCGGCGATCGCCGCGGTGCACGACGAGGCCGCGACCGCCGCGGAGACCGACTGGGTCCAGATCGACCTGCTCTACGAGATGCTCGAGCAGCTCGCGCCGAGCCCGGTCGTGACCATGAACCACGCGGTCGCGGTCGCGGAGGTCGCCGGGCCCCGCGCCGGGCTCGCGATGGTCGAGCCGCTGCGGTCCGACCGCGCTCTGCGACGCCACCACCGGCTGCACGCGGTGCGCGCGCACCTGCTCGAGCGGCTCGGCGAGACCGAGGAGGCGTGCGCGGAGTACGCCGTGGCGGCCGAGCTCACGACGAGCGTCGTCGAACAGCGGTACCTCAACGCCCGCGCCGCCGTGCTCCGGGAGGCGTCGACCCGGCGTTGACGGCACCCGCTCCTCGCCGTGCCCCTCCGCCCTCGCGGACCCCGGCGGCGCCGTCAGAGGATCGTCGTCAGGACCCCGCCGTCGGCGCGGACGGCCGCACCGTTGGTGGCCGACGCGAGCGGGCTCGCGAGGTAGGCGGCGAGGGACGCGATCTCGGCCGGCTCGATGAACCGCTGGAGCAGCGACGTCCGGTTCCCGGCGGCGATCGCGTCCTTGAGATCGTCGACCGGGACCCCCTGCGCACGCGAGAGCCCCTCGACGGCCCGGGCGACGCCGTCCGAGTACGTCGGGCCGCCGAGGATCGTGTTCACCGTGACACCCGTGCCCCGCGTGAGCTTCGCGAGGCCGTTTCCGAGCGCCAGCATGCCGGCCTTGGTCACGCCGTAGTGGGTCATGTCGCCCGGGACGTCCACGCCCGACTCGCTCGACACGAAGAGGATCCGGCCCCAGCCCCGAGCCAGCATCCCGCCCAGCACGTGCCGGGAGAGCCGCACCCCGCTCATGACGTTGACGTCGAAGTGGCGCTGCCAGTCCTCGTCGGTGATGTCCTCGAAGTCCTTGACCTCGAAGACGCCCACGTTGTTCACGAGGACGTCGACCTCCCCCAGGGCGGCGAGCATGCGGCGGACCTGCTCGGCGTCCTCGACGTCGGCCGCGATGCCGGAGACGTCGCTCCCCGGCACCACGGCTCGCAGCGTGTCGACGGCGGTGCGCACGCGCTCCTCGGTGCGCCCGTTGACCACCACGGCCGCCCCTTCACCGAGCAGCGCCTCGGCGACCGCGTAGCCGATGCCCTGCGTCGACCCGCTCACGAAGGCCCTCTTCCCTGCCAGTCCCAGATCCATGTCGTCCCGTCGTCCTGCGCCGGCTCCCACCGGCGTCACTTGCTCAAGCAAGTCGATGCTAGGCGAGCACGACTTTCCTGGGCAAGTGAAACGGGCACAGGGCGGGGTTGCCGCTCGCTACGCTGCTGCCATGCCGGCCACCCCCACCCCCGCGGCGCTCGAGGGCGACGACCTCGAGACCTGGTCCGCCCTGGCGACCGTGCTCGAGTGGCTCCCCGCCGCGCTCGACACCCAGCTGCAGCGCGACGCCCAGCTCACCCACTTCGAGTACGGCGTCCTGTACGCCCTGTCCCGGGCGCCCGGCGGCACCCTGCGGATGAGCGTCCTCGCGGGGTACGCGAACAGCTCGCTCTCACGCCTGTCCCGGGCGGTCACCCGCCTCCAGTCCCGGGGGTGGGTGCGACGCTCCCCCGACCCCACCGACGGCCGCTTCACCCTCGCGACGCTCACGGACCTCGGACGGGAGAAGGTCGACGACGCCACCCCGGGCCACGTGGAGACGGTCCACCGGTTGGTCCTCGACCGGCTGACGCAGCCCCAGGCCCGGCAGCTGCGCGAGATCAGCCGGCGCATCGTGCGGGCCATCAGGGACGAGGGCGCCTGGTCGCCGCACGACTCGACGGACGCCGTCGCGGTCGTCCCGACGACCGGGAGGACCTCGTGACGGACCTCGTCATCCGCACCGGCTCCCCGGGATCAGGAAAGACGACCGTCGCCAGGCTCGTCGCCCGGCGCTACCCCCGCAGCGTCCGTCTCCGCACGGACGACTTCTGGCACTTCATCGCCCGGGGCGCCTTCCCGCCCTCTGAGCCGGGGGCCGACGAGCCGAACCAGCTCGCGGCAGACCACGTCGGCTGTCTCCTCGGCGTCGGGGGCGGACGTGTCGAGGGCGTGGTCTGACGACGCGGCCCGAGCCGGCGCCGGTCGCCCGGCCTGCTGACCCGACCACATCAAAAATCCGACCACGTCAGAGGTCCGACCACGTCAGGATGGACACCATGACCTCGACCGAACCCTCGCACGCCCACGCCCTCCGCGTCGCCCGTGTCCTCGGAGTCACCGAGCAGGTCTGCACGGTCTGGGAAGCCTCCGGACCGAAGGACGTTCCGTTCGCGACGACGTTCCCTGCCCCCAGGAGGGAGCGCGTCGCACCGGGACACCTGGCGGCGGTCGCCACCGGACCCGACGGCGCCGACGTCGTGGTGTGGCGCTGGTACGACGCGGTCGTGCTCGGGTCCGCCGAGGGCGACGGCACCGTACGACTCTGGGAGCCTGCACACGGTGAAGTGACTGCCCGGCGCCGCCGGACCGACGCTCCGCTCGAGCCGGGGACCCGGGCCTTCGCGTCGGCGGGGCTCCCCGGCGCGGACTGGTGGGTCAACGGTCCCGCGGACCGACTGCCGCGGGACGGAGCCATCGACCTCGCCCAGGTGGAGAGCTTGTACACGGACAACGGACTCTGGGAGTCCGTGTTCGGGTCCTGACCACGGGCCGGCGACGGCACCTCACAGTCCGAATGCCGACCCCATGTCCGGCGCACCTCGGGCGTTGCCCAGCGGCGCCACTCCGAGGACCTCGTCAAGGAACCGGGTGAGGGAGTAGTGCGTCAGCGGGGTCCTCACGACCAGGTGACTCACCCGGGGCGTGAGCACCGACGTCAGCACGACGTTCCCCGACCTGCGATCGTCCTCGTCGGCGGTCACGACGACGACGAGCCGCCCCGACCTGAAGTCCGTGCTCGCGAGGACGGGCGTGAGCGTGCGCTTCAGCCACCGGTCCGCTCGGGCCAGCGATGCGTCGTGCGCGTCGTTGTCGACGTCGGGAATCAGGAGGCCGACGTCGGGCAACCGGTTCGCCACCGCGTCCGCACGGAACGTGTCCGTGCTCAGGTCGCCGGCGCGGCACGCCGCTCGGTCCGCCGCGAAGTACGTCCAGGGGTTGTGGCGGACGGCGTACGCACCGTGGTCGCGGACAGCGCACCTGCTCGGCATCGACTCCGCATAGGTCCGCGCCGACCTGCCGGCCTGCCGCGCCTGGGAGAAGACCGAGCGGGCGTGCCCGACCTTTGACGCGTTCTGTGCCGGTGGACGATCGTCGCGGATCCCGAAGGTCGATCCGCCGACGATCGCCAGGTAGTTCGGCTCGCTGGGGTGGGTCAGCGCATGCCACCGGGTCGCGTACCCGTACCGGTTCGAGAGCGCCGCCACGTACGGCATCTCGGACAGCATCTCGTGCAGCGAGTGGTTCTCCTCGATCACGACCAGCACCTTCGTCGGATGCGATCCGGCACGCGACGCCGAGGATGAACCGTGCGGCGTGGGCGGGGCCGCAGTCACGGTGGGCGCCGCCCCAGCCTGGGGGGCCGAGCCTGCCGAAGACGCCTGCTGGGAGGTCTCCACCGGCCGCGACGTGCCGGACACGCTGCTCGGCCCGCAGCCCGCCAGCGCCAGCGCGGCGGCCACGATCACGACGAGATGTCGTCCGATCGACACGAGGAAAATCGTAGGTTCGGCGCCCGTCCTTCGCCACCACGTGCCACGGCTGGCTGGGCTCCGACCGGCCGTGCCGGCGCGCCCGTCGCAGCAGACGACGTCACGCTCAACGTTCACCCGCGCGACGACAGCCGGACACCGGCCGGACCCCGCGTTCTTCGCCGGGCGGCCTAGCGTCCGACCGTCGCTCTCCGCCGGTGCGAGTCGGACGCCGCCCCACCGGTGGAGCCCCTCGGACGAGAGGTCACCCCATGCTCAGGTCCCGCAGCGCCGCCGTCGCGGCGCTCCTCGGTCTCGGACTCGCCGGCGTCGCCGCCCCGGCGATCGCCCACGGCCGCGCCCCGCACCCCTCCCACCCCGCGCACGCGGCGTCGTCGGCACCGCGCGCCGACAAGGTCGCCGTGAGCGGCGGCGTGACCAGCGTGCTGACGCCCCTCGCCAACGACCCGAAGGGCCTCCAGCTCGTCTCGTCGACGAAGACCGCGCACGGCGCCCTCACGCGCCAGGCCGACGGCTCGTTCCTCTACACGCCCGACAAGGGCTTCCGCGGCACGGACTCCTTCAGCTACGCGACGACGGATGCCGCGCGGCTCTACGCGACCGACGTCGCCCCGCTCGGGAAGGTCGGTGACGTCGAGATCTCGGGCGGCGCGTACGGGTCGGCGGTCGTCACGAAGCCCGGGAGCGACGACGTGGTCTACGGGCTCACGGACCGCGGCCCGAACGTCGACGGCCCCGACGGCTCCAAGGTCGAGCCGCTGCCCGACTTCACGCCCTCGATCGGTGAGTTCCGGCTCGGCTCGGACGGCCGCGCGACCCTCGTGCGGACCATCCCGCTCAAGGCGAAGGACGGCACCCCGCTCAACGGTCAGGAGAACCCGGAGGCCGACGCGGGCGAGACGATCCTCGGGATGGACGGCACCGCGCTGCCCACGTCCGCGAACGGCCTCGACACCGAGGGCCTGGTCGCCGCGAAGGACGGCACGTTCTGGGTCTCCGACGAGTACGGGCCGTACATCGTGCACTTCGACCGGAGCGGTAGGGAGCTCGAGCGGTTCTCGCCGTTCGACGGCTCGCTGCCGCGCGAGCTGAGGTTCCGTGAGCCCAACAAGGGCATGGAGGGCCTGACGGTCACGCCCGACGGGAGGACGCTCGTCGGGATCATGCAGGCCGCCCTCACGATCGACTCCGACCACCAGGCGAAGAGCAAGAACATCCCGTTCACGCGCATCGTCACGTTCGACCTCACGACGCACCGGGTGCACGAGTACGCCTACGTCCTGGCCGACCCGGCGACGAACGGCACCGCGGTCAGCGAGATCACGGCGGTCTCGGCGACGAAGTTCCTCGTCGACGAGCGCGACGGCCACACGGAGCCCGGCGCCTTCAAGAAGGTCTACGAGATCGACCTGTCGAAGGCGACCGACATCGGGCCGTCCGCGAAGGTCGCGGGCGCGCACTACGACGCGACGTACGGTCTCGAGGTGTCCGGCACGAGCACGGGCGTCGGGCCGCTCGAGTACCTGTTCACGGACAAGTCGCAGAGCCCCGACGGCGACGCGATCCTCCGCGCCGCGGGCGTCACCCCGGTCGCGAAGTCGCTCTACCTCGACCTCGGCGCCCTCGTGACGAAGCTCGACGCGACCGGCGGGTTCTTCGGCCACGACAAGGTCGAGGGCATCGACCTCGTCGACGGCGGCCGCAAGCTGCTCGTGTCGAACGACTCGGACTTCGGGATCGACGGGCTGTCCGACGCGAACGGCGACGCCTCGACCGACGTCGCGCCGCCCTTCGCCCTGCACACCAAGCTCCAGCCGAACGGCACCCAGGACGACGGCGCGTACCTCGTCGTCGACCTCGCCAAGGCGAAGGACGTGCTGTCCGGCAAGGACGCGACCCGGTCCGCGACGGTGACGATCGCCGTCCGCTGACCCTTCTCGCCGGCTACCCCTTCTCGCCGGGCACCCCCACTCGCCGAGCACGGGGCCTGCGCCCGTCCGCACCGCCGGACGGGCGGAGGCCCCGTGCTCGGCCGTCGGGAATCCCGTGCTCGGCAAGAGGGAGAGGACGTGCGCGTCGTCGAGCGAGGGTGCGGGACCGCTCAGGCGTCCGGGTCGAGATCCTCGGGACGCGCCGGGTCGACGAGGTCGTCGTACTCGTGGTGCCGTTCCACGTACGCGTGGATGAACGGGCAGACGGCGACGACGCGCATCCCCCGCGACCGGACGTCGTCGAGCGCGTAGGACGCGAGGAACGAGCCCACGCCCTTGCCCTCGAACTCCTCCTTGACGACCGTGTGGATGAACACGACCCGGTCGCCGCGGACCCAGTAGGCCGCGAAGCCCGCGAACCGGCCGTCGTCGGTGCGGATCTCGTACCGCTCGTGCTCGCGGTTGTCCGTCGCGACCAGGTGCAGTGCGTCGTCGCTCACCCGCCCATCATGGCCGACGACGCCGCCCGCCGTCAGCCCGTCGGCCGAGCACGGGATCCGTGCCCGCCGAGCACGGGGTCTGCGCCCGTCCGACGGCGCGGACGGGCGCAGAC